>JALVDI010000350.1 GCA_027009115.1 Polyangiaceae bacterium
CCCGGGCGCGCGACGATGCGACCAGAAGACCTGCATGCGCGAGCTCGCCGGAGGGTTTCCGTTGTTGGCCATGGTGACGCGTAGCGTGCCATGGGAGGCTGCGTCCAGGCTTAGCGGGGGGCTGAGCAGCATGGGATCGGTGGCGCTCGCCGTGAGCACCCAGCGCCCACCGACGGGACCGCCGCGGGGGTCGCTCAGGTTGATCGCTGTCCATCCCTCCGTGTCGCCGTCCGTCTCGAAGTCGTAACGAACTTCGTCCGTCGTGGCGGCCTCCGTCGTGTAGGCGAGCGATAGGTTCCTCACTTGCATCTCGGCGTCGTTCAACCCCGGGATCTCCCAGCCGATGTTCATGCCGCCGATTCGGTAATCGGCGAGGTTTCGGGACTCGGTGAGCAGTCCTCGATCCCAGGCAGCCTGAAGGGCGCGACGGATGTGCGGCAAGAGGTCGGCGGCCAGAAGATGCCAGGCGCCGTCGCTCAGGCTTCCCGCGGTCAGGGGCGTCAGGCCGATGTTGTAGATGAGCTTTCCGGTGCCCTCGTCCCCGGCCACGTACAGGCCCGGCCTGGGATCGCGATCGTCGTAAGGGGTGAGGCCGAACCAGAGGTAGTCGCCGTAGCCGGGCGCGGACGGGTCGCGGAGGTTCTGGACGGTGAAGTAAATCAGGAAGCTGGCCGCGTGCCGGTTTGAATCGTAGCCCGGTCCGAGGTGGCGCTCGTCGCGCAGCAGCCGCGCCTCGACCGAGAAGTTCAACGCCGTCAGCTCCGAGAGCGGAGGACAGCCAGGCCCGAGGTTGCCTGGTGGGCTCAGGCGCTGCTGCGCCAAGAGGTGCGGCCAGGTCGTGGTCGCCGTCGCTGTGCGATAGACGCCGCCGTACTCGGCGTAGGCGTTGCGCCGGAAGATCAGGTCGGCTTCCGGGCTACCCGCGGGGCCGACGGTCACGGCGCCGTAAGCATCCTCCCAGCGCACCGCGCCCGAGGGAAGCGTGGTTCGGGTCGCGTCGCTCAGGCTGCTCATGCTGCCCCATTCGCCGAGCTCCCAGGCGGGCGCTCCGGGCGCGAAGCCGGGCGCCATCGTCCCGGCCACCTCCCCGGAGAGGGGGTCGAGGGCCGTGAAGCCGCGGCGGAAGTGGCGGTCGAAGATGAGTTCGTTGGGATCCTCGGTGACGCTCCCGCCCGCGTCGCTCTCGGTCGCTCCGTCGAGGCCGCCGGCGTCGGGGGCGCGATCCGCGTCGAGGGCGCCGGAGTCTCGACGGGCGCCCGAGTCGGGGACACTGCCGTCGTGGGCAGCCCCCGCGTCGGGAGCGCGCGCGTCCATGGAGGCGCCGCTGTCGCGGCTCGGGGCTGTCGGGTTCGTGGGGCTGCAGGCCACGAGGAGAGCGAGCGTGAGGGCTCGTGCGATCATCGAGGAGGAGCCTACCGCATCTGGAGACCCCGCATCACCGGTGCGGCCCTGCTTCGCTCCTCTCCCCTCGACAATCCGCGGCATTTCCTCGGCTCGTCGTCGCGGCCTTGGCAGCCCCCAGTCCACGCAGCGCACGAGGAACATTCTCGAGGTGTGCCGGAGCGGCGCGCTGCGATCGGCTTCAAGTCTCGGGCTTCTCGTTGGACGGACGCTTGCTCGGGGGGAGACCGATGGCGCCGTCCAAGCAGGCGCCCGGGAAGCTGACGTCTTCCATGAGCGCGCCGGTGAAATCGGCGCCCGTCAGGTCGCAGTCCTGAAAGTCCGCATAATGGAGGACCGCTCTTCGGAAGTTCGCGCCCCGCAAAGACGCGCGCGAAAAGTCGGTGCTCTCCAGGTTGGCGATGCTGAAGTCGGCCCCGTCGAGGAGAGAGTCCGTGAGGATCGAGTCGCTCAGGTCGGCGCCTCGGAAGCAGACCCCTTCGGCCAGGACCGGGACCAGCGCGGCGAGGGGGATTTCCGCGAAGCTCAGGTCGAGTTCCGTCAGGTTTTCCATCGTCAGGTGAAGCTGCGTTCCTTCGTCGACCTTTGGGCCGGACCAGACCGCCAGGGGGAGCCCGGAGGCCACGAGCACTTGCCAGCGACCTCGGTATGGGCAGGAGCGCAGGAAGCGCTGGTGGGCGCGAAGGCGCGGTTTCCACTCCTGGCGGTTCAGGGGTTTGCGGTCCCGTAGGAGACGGCGCGTGAGCTCGGCGTCGATGCGGGCGTCGTTCATCGCGGCAACAGGATGACCGCCTCGTCGCCGAGCCAGCGCACCAGGGCCTTGGCTTCCGTCTCGCTCAGGCCCTTGGAGACGAGTCCGGCGACCACCTCGTCCTCGGGGGTGTCGAGGGGCATCGAGGCATCGAGGAGCCTCTGGGTAAAGTGCTTGCTTTTGCCGCTGTTGCGCGCCTGCCAGTACCAGGTGAAGCCTCGCTTCGCGCCCTTTCGGAGGTACTCCTCCAAGGTCCCCATGGGGACATAGGCGCCCTCGTTGGCGTCGTCGAAGGCAAGCCAGGCTTGGGTCGGGTCTTCGTCCGGGTTGTAGCAGAGCTTCGTGTTCCCCTCCGGGTAGAGCTCCTCGATCACCGCCTCCTTCTCGTGGGGGTAGTACTCCCGATCCCAGCTGTTCGGGTACCAGCGGAAACCCTGCGCTCCAAGGAAGTGGATCAGGCCCCCGTTGTAGCCTTCGTCTGAGTTGTGCATCTCCGCCTTCCCGTCTTCGAAGACCCAGCAGAAGCGAAGGGCACCGACTTCGGCGAAGAAGGCGAGCAGCTCGCCCGGGAGCTGTCCGCGCAGACCGTCGAGGACGCTCTGCTTGGCGACGCCGGTCTCGCGGTTGTCCCGGACATACACGTCCGGCCGCTGCGCGAAGGCGCGGAGGTAGGCGTGCAGGAGTCCCCCGAGGGTGAGGCCATGGCGCGCTTGCTGTTCTTCGTGCACTTTCGCGACGATCTCCCGGAGCTTCGCGTACCTCGCGTCGTCCTGGGCCTTCTTCGCGGCGATTTTCTCGGCTGCCCCTTCGAGCTCGCTGGCGCCGGCGCCCGCCTCGGCCAGGAGCGCCACCATCTCTTCTTCGGTCATCACGGGCACGCCCAGGCTCTGGGCCTTGGCGAGCTTCGAGCCGGCGTCCGTCCCGTGGATCAACAGGTCGGTGTTCTTGGAGACGCTCCCGCTGACGATGGCGCCGGCTTCGGTGAGCACCTTCTTCGCCGCGCTCCGCTTCATGGTCGCGAAGGTGCCCGTGAGTACGACCTTCTTGCCGGTGAACGCGCTCGGCACGACCTTCACGGGCTCGGCGGGGGCGGCTGTTTCGAGGGCCTTTGGATCGACGCCTCCTTCCGCCAGCGCCTTCAGGAGCGCGGCCTCGTCGTAGACGGGGATGCCGAGCTCTTTGGCTTTGGCGAGTTTGCTCCCGGCCTTCTCGCCAGCGAAGAGGAGGTCGGTCTTGCGCGAGACGCTGCCGCTCACGTTCGCGCCCAAGGCTTCCAGGGCGCGCTCGGCTTCGCTGCGCTTCATCTCGCTGAAGGTGCCGGTCAGAACGATGGTCTTGCCTGCGATCTCGATCATGGCTGCTGCTCCTTGGGAGGGTTCGTGTGGGCGTTCGCAGTTTGCGTGGGCGTTCGCAGCTTACGGAGAGGTGGATGCGGCTCTTCCTCGTTGCTCCCAGAACCTCGCGGGTTCTTCCTCGCCCGCGGACTGCCGCGGAGGCAGAGGGTACTGGGGCAGGCTGCGAACTACGAGCCACGAATACAGCGCGCGTCGTCGTCGGAGTCGACGCAGGCGCCGCGGCTCAAACGCGGGCCGATGCTTCGCTCGGGGGTCCGGCGTGGGGGAGGTCCGGTACGGGCGGCGGCCGCCCGCGAAGCCCTCGAACGTAGAACACGACGATGGCGACGGCGCCCCAGGCGAGGCCGACCACGACACCGCCGTCGACGATGCCGCGCCAGGGCTGCGGGAGGTGACGAACGGCGACCACGAGCAGCGCGATGAGCGTCACGAAGGTGTAGCTCACGATCCTCTGCCGCCGGGTCGAATGAAAGAAGCTCATACAAAAGGGCAACGCGAAGAGGACCCGCAGGGGGGTGGGGTGACGCCCCAGGTAGAACGCCCGGGCGACGACCCGCGGGGAGAACTTTTTCTGGAAGCCGCGGTAGCCCTCGCTGTAGGCCATGATCGCGACCCACAGGACGTAGAGGACCTGCTGCAGCGTGCTCATGGACCCGTTGCGCCACGGTTCGAGGGCCAGCGGCGTCAGGCGCCATAAGGCCTGGCCGAGGAGGGCGAGGACGCTGGCCACGCCCCAGGTGGCGATGAGCGACGCCATGGGGCGGTCCATAGCATGCCTGGGGGGCAAAGCCGGTGGCCATGTTTGGAGGCAGCGGGTAGGGTGGGTCATGTCGCCGACGGAGGTCCTCCGGCGCGCCTGGGCGCCGAGCCTCGCCACGGGGCTCCTCGCGCCGCCGCTCCTGGCACTCGTGCCGACGGTCGTGCTCACGCCCCTCTTCGGCTTGCTGGTCATGGGCTGCCTGCGCGCGCAGCTCCGCGCGGCGACGGGGACCGGCGTGAGCTCTTCGGTGGCGCCGGGGTTCCTCCTGGCGGTGCTCACGGGGGCCGGCCTGCTCGGGGCGGTGCTGGGGGCCACGGCGGCCTCTTCCCTCATGGCCCCGGCTCCGGCCGCGATCGTGGGCGTCGGCGCCGCGCTTCTTCCCCTGCTGGGGTTGGTCCTCCTGGCGCCCTTTTCCTTCGTACCCCTCGCGTGGCTCGAGCGTGCCTGGAGCGAGGGGACGTTGCGGGCCCGCATCGGCGGTGCGTTCGGCGACGCCCTGGAGGGCTGGCGGCGTGTGCCGTGGGCGAGCCGCCTGCGGTGGCTGGCGATGGCGGCGACGCCGTGGCTCGTCGCCGCGACTCTGGTCGGTGTCGAGGCGGAGGGGTCGACCTGGTTCGAGGTACTCGCGCCGACCGTGGCGTTCGCGGTGCCGTTCGCTTCGGCGCAACTGGTCGCGTCCTGGTGCGAGGTCCGCGACAGCGTGCGCGACGCCCGGGCGAGCGCGAAGGTGCCGCGAACCCTTGGCTTCCTCGCGTTGGCGGCGAGCTTCGCGTCGCTCCTCGCGCTGGCGGCCTTGGGGTGGGCGGTGCTCGCCCCTCTGCCCATGGCCGAGTCACCTCTGCGGTGGGCCAGCACTCCGGCGTTGCAGCCCCCGAGTCGTGGGTGGCATCGCGGCCCCTTCGCATTGCCGGGAAGCACGCTCGTCGTTCGTCCAGGCCCCGAGGGCGTGCGTATCGACGCCGAGGACGGCGGCGGCACCGGGCTCGTGCGTTTGCCAGGGGGCGCCGACGAGGTGCGGGCCGAGGCGTTCGAGGGGGGCTACCGCGTGTATGGGCAGGGGCCGGGAGGGCGAGGCGTCGTCGAGGTCGACGCCCTCGGCGTGCGGCGCGACGATTCCTTCGGCGACCGGGTGGGTGCGCGCCTGGGCGCGGTGGGCGCGTTCATGGCGGCGGGGCTGCTCTTCGCCTGGGGCATGGCGCTGCTCGCGGCCGTTCGCGTGCAGCGCGCCCGGGTCCTGCGCGACTTGCCCGCGACCGGCGGCGCCGGCGCCGAGCGTTGCGTTCTCGAGGGGCGGCTGGTCCTGGGGGACGGGGCCAGGGTACGTCGGGCCGGTTCGAGGATCGTCGCCGATGGACCGGCCTGGGTCGAGGGGGGGAGCCTCCGGGTGCGGCTTCCCTCCGAGGGCGTGCGGGTGCAGGGGGCGCTCGTCCAGGCGCGTCATGGCGCCCGGGTGGTGCTCGTGGGGCGCTTCGCGCAGCACACCTCGGCGGCGTTTCGAGAGGCGGCCGCGCCCTGGCCGGCCCAGGCCCGCTTGGTGTTCGGCGACCGGCGGGCGGCGGTGCGGGGCGAAGTCGCGCGGGCATCGGTGCTTGCGGGAGTCGCCCTCACCAGCGTCGTTCTCGTTGCGCTGGGGCTCGCGCTCTGGATCGTCCGGGGCATCTGAAGGGCCCGTGAGCGGTCTGACGCGGGACCCCCGGGGAAGACCAAGAGCCTGCGCGGCGAGCGCGGTGGCCTCGACGAGGATCGTTGGAGCGGGAAGGAGCCCCGCGCTGCCGCGGGTGCGCGGGCGATTCGTCGACGCGTCGAGCCCGTCTGGGGAGGATCCGCCGCGATTCCCAGGCCCCTCGACGCCGCCCCGCGGCTGGTTTATCACCGGTCCGTGGACGGCTCCTTCGAGGAAGAGTTCGGCGCGCGGGGCTTGGCGGACTGGCGCAGCGCGATCGAGGGCCGTGGCGGTGCGCCGGACCGGCTGCGCACCCGGCTGACCGACGGCGTCACCATCGATCCGCTGCACACCGAGCTGCCCTCGCGGCTTCCGGTGGGGGTGCCCGGGAGGGAGGGGCCCTGGCGTATCTTCCAGGAGGTCTCCGATCCGCGCATGGAGGTCGCCGCCGAGCACATCCGTGACGACCTGGCGGGCGGCGGCGACGGCGTCTGGCTCGTGGCGGGGCTCGATCATGGCACCCGCGTGCTGACGCCGGGGGACGTGCAGACGGTGCTCTCCCATGTGGATCTCGAGCGCGTCGAGGTGCAGCTCGAGCCCGAGGGCGACGCGCTCGCGCTGGCCATGAGCTGGGTGGCGGTCGCCGAAGCCCGCGGCCTGGAGGCCTCGCGCCTGTGCGGCGGCTTCGGCGCCGACCCCTTGGGGACCCTCGCGCGCAGTGGGACCCTGGTCGCGGGATTGCAGGGCGCTCGCCGGGATCTCACCGAGCTCGCGGTCTTTGGCAGGGAGCGTTGCCCGCAGGTGCGCTCGGCGCTGGTGAACACCGTCGCCTACCACGGCGCCGGCGCCTCCCCAACTCAGGAGATCGCCTGGGCGGTCGCGACGGGGCTCGAGTACCTCCGATGGCTGGGCGACGTGGGCTTCACCGTCGAGCAGGGCCTGACCGAGCTCCGCTTCTCCGTCGGTGTCGGACCGGACCTGTTTGGGGAGGTGGCCAAGCTGCGGGCGCTCAGGTGGGTCTGGGCCAAGGCCATGGCCGCCGCCGGCGTCACCGGCGAGGGCCTCCGCATGGCGTTGCACGCCCGCAGCTCGCTTGCGCACCGAGCGCGCGTCGACCCGTGGACCAACATGCTCCGAGGGGCCGGGGAGGTCTTCGCGGCGGCGGTCGGGGGCGCGGATTCCTTTGCGCTCCTTCCCTTCGACGCCGCGTTCGCTTCGAGCGATGCGATGGCTCGGCGTGTGGCCCGCAACACCCAGCTCGTGCTCCGCGAGGAGAGCCACCTGCACGCCGTCGACGATCCGGCGGCGGGAAGCTGGAGCCTCGAGACGATGACCGAAGCTTTCGCTCGCGAAGCATGGACCCACTTCCGAGAGGTGGAGGCGGCCGGTGGGATGGCCAGGGCGTTGAGGGCCGGGCATGTCTCGGCGGCCCTCGATCGCCGGCGCGAGCAGATCCTGGCGGAGGTGGCGCACGGTCGTCGGCCGGTCGTCGGCGTGAGCGCGTTCGCGACTCTGACCGGGCGAGCGGTGCAGCGGGCCGCGGTCGATCTCGGTGACGTGGAGGTGGAGCTGGGCAACCGCTTCGGCGAAGGGACGCCGGATCAGCGCCACGAGGCGATGAGGCACCTCGTGCGGACGCTCCGGGACCCGGCGGCGCCGCCCGGAGAGCTGGCGAAGGCGACGCTCGCTGCGACGCGGCTGGGGGTCGACGTCTACTCCCTGCGCAACTTCACGAGCGCCACCTCACCGTCGCTCCACCTTGCGCCCTTCGCGCTGCTCCGGCCCGCGGCACCTTGGGAACGGCTGCGTGGCGCCGTTGAGCGCTACGCCGGGAAGAGGGGAGCGGTGCGGGCGCGGGTGGCGACCCTCGGTGCGCCCTCGGAGCACCAGGCTCGGCTGCACTGGGTGACCCAGCTCCTCGCCGCTGTCGGGATCGAAGCCGAGGCGAGCGAGCCGCAGGCGACCGCGGTGGCCGAGAGCGATGCGGCGATCGTCGTGATCTGCGGGTCGGACGGTCGCTATCCGAAGGATGTCCCGGAGCTGGCCCAGACGATGAAGGAGGCGGGGGTGCCCGTGGTGCTGCTGGCGGGCGACCCCGGCGAGCAACGGGAGATGTACGAGCGCGCGGGCGTCGACGGCTTCCTGTTTCGCGGGGGCGACTTGCTCGCGTCGCTGAGGCAGGTGCTGCGCACCTTGGGGGTGCTCCGATGAGCGACGAGGCGACGCGGACGACCGAGGACCTGTCGCGTCTTCCGGATTACAGCGCCCTGAGCTTCGACGACGTCGACCTGGCGGGCGTGCACGCCGCCGGGCCGGTAGCGCGTCCGCCGTGGAAGACCCCCGAAGGCATCGAGGTCGCCTCACGCTACGATGCCTCGGCGCTCCAGGGGCTTACGCACCTGCGTACCGTGCCCGGGCTACCGCCCTTCCTCCGGGGGCCGTACCCGACGATGTACGTCGAGCGCCCCTGGACCATCCGCCAGTACGCGGGCTTCTCTACGGCGGAGGAGAGCAACGCCTTCTATCGTCGCAACCTCGCGGCGGGCCAGCGGGGCCTGTCCATCGCCTTCGACCTTCCGACGCACCGCGGCTACGACTCGGACCATCCGCGGGTCGCCGGCGATGTGGGGATGGCGGGGGTCGCGATCGACTCGATCCTCGACATGCGGATCCTCTTCGACGGGATCCCCCTCGACCGCATGAGCGTGTCGATGACCATGAACGGCGCGGTGTTGCCGATCATGGCGCTCTACGTCGTGGCGGCCGAAGAGCAGGGCGTTGCACAGCGGGACCTGTCCGGGACCATTCAGAACGACATCCTCAAGGAGTTCATGGTCCGCAACACCTACATCTACCCGCCGGCGCCCTCGATGCGCATCGTCTCCGACGTCATCGCTTACTGCGCCGAGCACATGCCGCGTTTCAACAGCATCTCGATCAGCGGTTATCACATGCAGGAGGCGGGTGCGACGCAGGACCTCGAGCTCGCCTACACCCTCGCCGACGGGCTCGAGTACGTACGCACGGGCCTGGCCGCAGGCCTCGACATCGACCGCTTCGCGCCGCGGCTGAGCTTCTTCTTCGCCGTCGGCATGTCGTTCTTCATGGAAGTCGCGAAGCTTCGCGCCGCGCGCCTGCTGTGGGCGAAGCTCATCAAGGACTTCGAGCCGAAGAACCCGAAATCCATGGCGCTGCGGACCCATTGCCAGACGTCCGGGTGGTCCCTCACGGCGCAGGACGTCTACAACAACGTCGCCCGCACCGCGATCGAAGCGATGGCCGCCACTCAGGGCCAGACGCAGAGCCTTCACACCAACTCCCTGGACGAGGCGCTCGCGCTCCCCACCGACTTCTCCGCAAGGATTGCGCGGAACACGCAGCTCGTCCTTCAGCACGAGACACTCACGACTCGCGTCATCGACGTGTGGGGCGGCAGCTACTACGTCGAACGCCTGACCCACGACCTGGCCGAGCGGGCCTGGACGCACATCGAGGAGGTCGAGGCGCTGGGCGGGATGACCCGCGCCATCGAGCAGGGGCTCCCCAAGCTGCGCATCGAAGAGGCCGCGGCCCGGACGCAGGCACGCATCGACTCGGGCAAGCAGCCGATCATCGGGGTCAACCGCTTTCGTCCCCGCGACGAGGAGGACATCCCCATCCTCAAGGTCGACAACACAGCGGTTCGCGAGGCGCAGCTCGCGCGCCTCGTTCGGCTGCGTCGCGAGCGGGACGAGGGAGCGGTCCGCTCGGCGCTCGGGGCGTTGACACGAGCTGCGGAGTCCGGGGAGGGCAACCTCCTGGCGCTCTCCATCGAGGCGGCGCGGGCGAAGGCGACGGTGGGCGAGATCAGCGAGGCGCTCGCCAAACCTTGGGGGCGCTACGAGGCGTCGATTCAGAGCGTGACGGGTGTGTACACGAGCGAGGCGGGCGACGACGAGGTCGTGCAGCGGGCGCGCGCGCGCGCGGAGGCCTTCTTGGAGGAAGAAGGGCGCCGTCCACGCATCCTCGTCGCGAAGATGGGGCAGGACGGTCACGACCGGGGCCAGAAGGTCATCGCGAGCGCCTTTGCGGACCTCGGCTTCGACGTGGACATCGGGCCCCTGTTCCAGACGCCAGAAGAGACAGCGCGGCAGGCCGTGGAGAACGACGTCCACGCTGTCGGCGTCAGCTCCCTCGCTGCGGGCCATCTGACCCTGGTGCCGCAGCTTCGTGCGGCCCTCGACGCCGCGGGGAGGCCGGACATCCTGGTGGTCGTGGGAGGGGTCATCCCGCCGGACGACGTGGAGGCCCTGGAACGGGCGGGCGCGGCCCTGGTGTTCGGGCCGGGGACGATCGTCGGTGAGGCGGCGTTGCAGCTCCTCGATCGCCTCGACGCGGCGTCGGGCGCGTCATGAGCGGCGACCCGCTGGCCGCGGGCGTGCGCGCGGGGAATCGAGCGGCGCTGGCGCGGGCGATCACCCTGATCGAGAGCGAGCGCCCCGACCACGTCGAGCGCGCTCAGGCGCTCCTGGCTGAGCTGCTGCCCTCAACCGGTGGGGCCGCCCGGGTAGGTATC
>JALVDI010000351.1 GCA_027009115.1 Polyangiaceae bacterium
GACCTCGAAGATTTTCTGGCGACCAAGCCCCGTGCGACGGTCCCAGCTCTGTCTCTTGGCGTAGTCGCTGCACTCCTCCCACTCTTTGCCGAACTGGCCCTTGTCCCAACGCTCCTCGATGTAACGGAAGAGCTCCACACCCAGCTTGTAGGGGTTGAGGCGGCGCCCCGAGACCGCCATCACGCCCGCGTTCCGGTCCGCGTAGTCGACGATCTCCGAGGCGTCGCAGATGCGCTCGGTCATCAGCCGCGAGTGCCAGTAACTCGCCCAGCCCTCGTTCATGATCTTCGTCTGCATCTGCGGCAGGAAGTAGTACGCCTCGGTGCGGATCACGTTGAGGATGTCGCGCTCCCAGCGCTCCAGGGGCGCGTGCTGAAGCAGGAACTCGAGCACGTCGCGCCGGGGCGACTCGGGGAAACGTTTCGCCCGTTCCTTCTCCTCCTGCAGCTTGCGGCGCTGAGCTTCGACGAACTCCTCGGGGTTGATGAAGGACTCCATGTAGTCCTTCTCGACGCGGAGCAGCCGGAGCTCTTCCGCTTCATCCGTCTCCTCCGCGAGCGACGAGAGCGGGGCCTCGTGTTCCGGAGGGGGCTCGAACGGACGCTGCGGATCGATGAGGTTTTCGAGGCTCAGGCAGCCGTCGATGAACGTCTCGACCTGGTCGACCCCGACGCGGTTGACCCACTTGCGGACGATCGCGCCGTGGTTGGCCATCGTGTCGATCCACTTGCGGACGGGGCTCCCGTCGCGCGGGTCGCGCCCCTGGTTGGTGGCGCTGAAGGCAAAGTTGTTCTTGAAGAAGTCGACGTGGGCGAGCACATGAGCCATCACGAGCTTCTGGTCGACCATCGAGTTGCCTTCGAGGAGGTAGGCCACCGCGGGGTTGTTGTTGATGACCATCTCGTAGATCTTCGAGAGGCCGTACTCGTGACTCTTCGAGAGGCGCTCGTACTCCATCCCGAAGCGCCAGTGGGGGTAGCGCGTTGGGAAACCGCCGTAAGCGGCGATTTCGTTCATCTGCTTGTAGCTGAGCACCTCGAAGGAGACCGGGAAGAAGTCGAGGCCGTACTGCCGTGCGTGCTCTTCGATGATCTTCTGCCAGTCGCGGAGGTAGCTCGGAAGCTGCGTCTTGCGGAGAAACACTCACTTCCCCTTGCTGAGAAAATCCTTGATCGATCCAATGATGGCGTCCCGGTCGCGGATCTCGCTCGTGATGATGCGGTCGTCGTCGCCAAAGTGCTCGTGCAGGTCCTTGATGAACTGTCCGGATCCGTAGGGGCTCTCCACCTGCCCGTAGCAGAACACGTTGGCCGCAGGCAGTAGCTGGTTCTTGAGGATCTCCACGCACTGGAGCGTGTCGTCGACGCTCCAATTGTCCCCGTCGGAGAAATGGAACGGGTAGATGTTCCATTCGCTCGAAGGGAACTCGTCTTCGATCATCTGTGCGCAAAGCTTGTAGGCGCTCGAGATCATCGTGCCGCCGGACTCTCGCGTGCGGAAGAAGGTGTCGCGATCGACCTCGCGGGCGACGGCGTCGTGAATGATGAAGCGCGTCTCGATACCTTCGTATTGGCGGCGCAGCCAGGTGTCGATCCAGAAGGACTCGATACGGACGATCTCCTTTTGCTCATCGCCCATCGAACCGGAGACGTCCATCATGTAAATGATCACCGCGTTGGCGACGGGCTCCTCGTCGGTCTTCCAGGAGCGGAAGCGCATGTCGTCCTTCGTTGGGATGATGATCGGGCGCTTCTTGTCGTACATCCCGAGGGCGATCTGCCGGCGCAGCGCCGTCTTGAAGGTGCGCTTGAAGTGACGCAGCGAGTTGGGGCCCACGCTGCGGATGCCGACGTAGCGGTCCTTCTGGTCGCGGAGGGTGCTCTTGCCCTTGCTCTCGATGTTGGGTAGCTCGAGCTCCTCGCCGAGGATGTCGGCCAGCTCGTCGAGGGTGACCTCGACCTCGAGGGCGTGCTCGCCGCTCTCGCTGCCGGCTTCGCCCTGGCCGTCGCCGGGCTGCCCTTCGCCCTGGCCGAGGGCGTCGCCCACCTCGCCCTCGCCTTGGCCGACGCCGCCTTGCTGTTTGTCCGCGAAGCGAAACTTCGGGATGTCGATCTGCGGGATGGGGATGGACACGACGTCCTTCCCCTGCTTCCCCATCAGCTCGCCCTTCGAGACGTAGCGCCGCAGGTTCTGGCGGATCTTGCCCCGAACGATCGCCCGGAAGCGCGAGTGGTCCTGGTCGATCTTGAGGCTCACTGGCTAGAGCATAGCAGCACCGCTCACTGCTCACCGCTCATCGCTCACCGCTCACCGCTCACCGCTCAGGTACACTGGCGAAACGCCACACCGGTCCACAGCTCGAGGGCCTGGTTGCCGTCTCGGTTCACGACGATGAACGCCGCCCAGACGTGGTTCCAGCCGTCGGCGCTGCCGCCCGCCGAGATCTCCCGGATCGACTCGGCGTCGAGGGCGAGGACCTCTTCGATGGTGCCTCCGACCATCGCCGGCGTCAGGAGGTCCATGCAGCTTGCGGGGTCTTCCCGGCAGTGCGTGAGCTGCGTGCCGGATCCGTCGTTCACCACGGCGATCACCGCCGTGTGCTCGGCGCCGCCGCCGTCAAAGAACGAGTAGCCGGCGATGGGGCTGTTCGGGATGCGCATGAGGGAAATCAGCTGATAGTCCTGGTCACAATCAGCCTCGGCCGGGGGCATACTCGGTGCGCGGCAGTCGATGCGAACGACGCCTCCACCCTGCGTCGGGACGAGGAAGTGCTCCCGGACGCCGGTGCGGTCGGCGTTGATGGCCGCCACCGGCGAGGCGTCATCGACCGGCTGTGCAGGGGATGCCAAGTTAATGTTAAAGGCCGAGTCTCCG
>JALVDI010000352.1 GCA_027009115.1 Polyangiaceae bacterium
GAGGTCCCATCTGCGGAGCGGGGGCCCCCTGCGAGGGAGGTACAGCGTAGGGCTGCGATGGAGGAGCGCTGGCCCCCAGCGGAGGCGGCCCGGCCGCGGGCGCCGCCGGGGCGGGCGGCGGGTTCGAGCGCAGCGGAGGCGGGCCGCGGCGCGCGCCGGCTTCCACCGGGGCGGGCTCTTCGGCGGCAGCTCCGAGGTCCTCCACAGTGAGGATGAAGTCCCCGATGTAGACCTTGTCGCCCGGCTTGACGACGAGGGGCGAGGTGATCTTCCGCCCGTTGACGTAGGTGCCGTTCGTGCTCTTGAGGTCCACGACGATGAAGCGGCTGTCCTTGAGCACGATCCGCGAGTGGCGCTTGGAGACGTTGCCCTTCGGCAGGATGATGTCGTTCCCCTGAACGCGGCCGATGGTGACCTCGTTCTTGTCGAACTCCATCCGGCGCTGGGCGCCACCCTTTTCCGTGATCACGACTGCGAACATCTCGTCAGACCCCCGCCGACAACCGGCACCCACGCGCGTGGGAAAGTCGCTCGACTGCCCGAGCGGCCTGCGATTGAACGATCTTCCGGCTCCCCTCGTCAAGCCATAGATCCGCCCAGACCCGCGTTTTGACGCAACTTTCTCCGGACGGCGGCGCCTGAGGAGACCCTCAGTCGAGCAGGCGCAACCCCGGCGGGAGCGAATCGCCGAAGATCCGCCGCTCGTCCGCCTCGCCGAGGGTGCTCACTTCGAGGACCATCTGCACCCAGCTCGTGGGCTGACCCGCCCCGCTGAGGCGGTCGGCCACCTGACGGCGGCTCGCCTCGTCGAGATCGCGCTCCCGATCGCCGCTCATCCGCGCCAAGAGCGTCGCCGCGAAAGCTGCCTCCGGCGTCTGCCGCCAGTCGAAGCTGAGGGCCGTCTGCAGCCACTGCGCCGCCACGTGCCTGGGCACCACCTGGTGGGCGCTCCCATAAAAGGGCACCCGGGCCCCGATCCGACCGACGGCCCACCACGTCTGCGGGTTCTCGTCGTGCTTGTCGAGGCGGGTGACCAGCCACCCTCCAACCTTCGCCTTGCGGTCCGCGGGGATCCGCTCGAGGGCACCAGCGAGCCGCACCATGTCGTCGACCCCCAGCCGCTTGGGTCCCTTGGGCCGAGGGCGAGGTTTGCGCGCCGGCGGCTCGAGATAGAACTCGATCTCCGACAGCAGCCGCCCCTGCGTCTCGTCGTCGAGGCCACCGGCGACGCGCCGCCACATCGTCCAGTACTCCGACCAGTTTTGCGCCTCCGGGACGAACTGCGGCCCTGAGGCGAGCACCTGCCCGACGAGCTGTTTCACCCGCCACTCGTCCAGTGGGTAACCGAAACCCGGCCGCAGCGTGTAACCTACGAGGTTGAACCACACACGCTCGTGATCGGCGCTCCGGCGACGACGCTTCATCCCTGCCAAGAGCGCCCCGAAGAGCTCGCGCAGCAGCGGCGTCTGCCAGCTCTCGCGAGGGCCGAGGATCTTCTCGAGATCCATCCGCAGCCGCTTGACGTCCCGCGCGCTGACCTGCTGACCCTTCTTGGCTTTGCCGTAGACGAGGCGCACCCGCTCGGTCGCCTCGGCAAAACGCGGGTGCAGCTGCGTGACACGCTGGGCCGCCACCTCCTGAGCGCTCCTCCCCCGAAGCTGGAGCTCGAGCTTCCAGCGCTTGCGTGCGTCCTCGGCGTGCACGCAGCTCATCTCCAGGGTGCCGACCTCTGTCAGCGCGCTCGCCAGGCGCACGGGCACCTCCTTGTGCGCCTCGGGAGCGTCCGCGTCGTCGAGCACCGCGGCGATCGGCGGGAGGTCCTTGTAGCGGTCGCCGTCCTCGATGTCGACGAGCTCGCCGGGGCGCACGTGCCGCACGTCGGCGGTCGTCCCAACGAGGTGGAAGCGCACCGGCCGCCCCAGCCGCAACGAGAAGGTGCGGTCGCGAAGCGAGATTTCCTCGCCCTCCTCGGCGCCCCTCGGCAAAATGCAGACCCCCTGCCGGGCAGGCCCCTGGCCGCGATCTTTGGCGTCGACGATCAGGAAGTAGCTGCGGGCCGAGCCTCCACCGATGCGAAGCCCGAGACCGCGCCGGGCAAGCCCGTAGGCGACAGCGCCCCGAGCCACGGCGAGATCCGGCTGGGCGTTCGCCAGCACTGCGACCTCGTCCCCCCGCCAGCTCGAGAGCACCTCGCGTAACCGCCCCGCGAGCAACGGGCTGTTGAAGACGCCACCGTTGAACAAGATCGCGTCCGGCACCAGCCCATCGGCGCGGCCCTCGCCGCGGAGGTCGGTCCCGCGGAGCGCCTCGCGTACGAGCGACCCGTGGCTTCCGAGGAAACCCGCCACGTGCCTCGTCACGGCCGCGTCGCTCGCGTACGGCAGGCCGAACTCCACGATGCCCCCGCGCCGTCGCTCGGGCCGCGCCGAGAGCTCCACTTCAGGGAAGAAGCCGCCGAGCACGAGCTCTCGCACCTGCTCCCGAGCCACCTCCACCGACTGCGCCCCCCCGATGAGCTTCGAGCCGGAGCCGAGCACCGTCACCTTCACCTGCTCGGGCGCGTCGTCGGCCAAGAGCCGCTCCTTGGCCCGCCGGCACTGCAGCACGAGCTGCGTGAAGCGCGCCGCGCCGAGGCTACGGCCGAGCTGGGACTCGGCGGTCTTGGCGAGCAGCAGGTCCATGTTGTCGCCGCCGAGCATCAGGTGATCGCCCACGGCGATCCTCGTCAGCCGCGGCCCGCTCTCGCGCAGCTCGACTCGGATCAGCGTGAGGTCGGTGGTGCCCCCGCCCACGTCCACGACGATGGCCAGACGCACGGACCCAAGCGCCTCTTCGAGCCCGTCGCGGTGCGCGTCGAGCCAG
>JALVDI010000353.1 GCA_027009115.1 Polyangiaceae bacterium
TGAGCTGGGGCTCGTCGCTGTGTGGGACGGGCGGCGGTCGCTCGTCCCCACGGAGAGGCTCCTCGGGAGGGGCACTCGCCGGGGCTGCGGTCGTGTGCGCCTCCACCGATGGAGCGAAACCGGGCGGAGGAGGAGGCTTGTAGGCGCTCGGGGGCTTGGGCTTGTAAGCGCTGGGTTGGGCGTCGAGGGTCTTCGCCGCGTCGGGGGCAGGCGAGGGCGGTGCGGTCAGGAACGCCGGGGGCGGCACGAGCGGCGGCGCTGCGTCGGGCTGGGACGGTGGGCTCGGCACCGGCTCGTCCTCGGCGAACAAGAGATCGTCGATCGCGGCTTCGGGCTCGCCTTCCTCGCCGCGGTCTTCACGGTCGCTCTCTTCGTGGAAGGGGTCGAGTATCTCCTCGCGATCGAGGGCTTCGATCGCTTCCTCCGCCGTGCGCTCGTCGGGTCGTCGGGCCGCAGGAGGTGGCTCGATCGCCCGCATGCTGGTGTCGGCCTCCATCTCGTCGAGCAAGTCCTCGAGATCGAGGTCGACGCCCCCGCCGGGGGGGGGCGCGGTGGGGTGCTCCGGTTCCTCGAGGTTGGCGAGCGCGGCCATGAGCTCCTCGGGCACCGACGCGACCCGGGTCGACGAGTCGTCGTCCTCGTTCGCCTCTTCGTCGAAGCCGGGGAAGCGACGGCGGAGCTCCTCCGGTGTGAGTTTCGAGGGCGATGCGACGGGAGTGGGGCTGCGCCGCTGAGCTGCGGCGCGGCGTTCGAGCTCCGGATCGGGGCGGTAGAGCGGCTGCCGCGCCGCGGCTGGCGGTGGCGGCGCCGTTTGCGGCATCGGCGACGATTCCGGCTCCACGGCGTTCTCGAAGTCGGCCTCCCAGGAATCGAGCGCCCCTTCGAGGTCGAGTTCCAGATCGTCCTTGTCTTTGTCGTCGTCGATCACAGCCCCGCGCTCCGTCGGAGCTCCAGCATTGCCGGAGAGATCCAGAAGTAGAGAAGGTCGCGCGCCTCGTCGTCGTCGAGAACGGCCCGCAGGTCGGGGGTCGCGCTCCCGGTGATCGCCGCGAGCACCGTCCGCAGGTCCCCCGATACGAGGAGGCCCGCCCGCAGGGCCGTCCGACGGGCCGCACGGCAAAAGGCTTCGACACCGCGCCCGTCGTCGATGGCCGCCACGGCTGCGGGCAGGAGCTTCTTGATCTTGCGTGGCGTCGCCTTCATGAGCCGGTGGGTCCACTCCACCAGCCCTGGGCGGTCGCCTCCGCCAAGGGGCGCATCGACGGCTGCCGCCAGCGCGTACACGAGGGTCGCGGCGTCCTCGGGGTCTCGCCGGACCAGCGGCGTCGTGCGCCGCAGGCTCGCCATCGCCTGCTCCCCTACCAGGAAACGTTGAAGAGGATCGAAGGGTGCCTGAACCTCGCTGCCGAGGACCCAGGTGGGCGCCCGCTTGCCTGGCATGGCCTGGACGCGGTCCGGGAGCTCGCCGCCCTGGTAGACCTCGTCGAGCTCGAGCCCGAAGGCTCCGGCGAGCTGCGCGAGCTGCTCCCGCGCCGGGTGGGCGGCCCGGGGCGAGAGCGCATGCGCTCGTTTCACCCCGAGCTGGTTCGGTTGAAGGCCCGCGGCGACACACAACGGTTCGTAGGCCAGCTCGACGAGCTGCGCGACGGGGCCGTCGTCACCGCTCGCGCGCAGGGCGGCCAGCTCCGCGCTTGTCAGCGCGCGCTCCGGCTTGCCCCGCAAGGTGTGTCGCGCCGCGTCCTCGACCTCTTCGGCGGTGGCCTGTCCGACGGCGACGAGGGCACTGAGCACCTGGGCCTCGAGGAGGGTGTCGCCGCGCCAAACCGCGGCTCGTCGGAGCGCGCGCAGATGCTCGACCCCCAGGCCCTCGGCGTCGATCTCGGCGCGGACCGCCGCCTCGAAGGCGCGGGAGTGAGCGGCCGCCTCGTCTGGAGGGAGCAGCGCCGCCAGCGCATCGCCCGCTGCCACATCCGTCGGCGCATGGGTCAAGGCATCTCGGAACGAGCGCCTCGCCGCGTCGGTGTCGCCCACCTCGCGCTGCAGCAGCTCACCGGCTCGCCGCGCGAAGAAAGCGCGGCGCGGCCCGACGCTCGCCTCGGCAGCTCGTCGCAGGAGCTCCGCCGCCCGTGGGTAGAGCTGAGCGCCTTCGGCGATCCGCGCCATGCGCTCGTAGGCTTTGGCGTCGGTCATGCCGAGCTTTTCGAGCTCCTCGAGCTCCTCCAGGGCGCCGATGGGGTCGCCGAGCTTCGCCTCCAGGAAGTCGGCCGCCCCGAGCAAGGCGATCCGTTTCTGTTTCGCTGGGACATCCGCGCGGGCGAGGGACCGCAGCGCGCCTACGGCTTCGGCCCATTCCGAACGCGAGACATGGATCTCGACGGCCAGGGCGAGGCCTCCCGCGTGGCCGTCGTCCAGCATCCGGAGGTTCTCGATGGCGACGAGAGCCTGGTCGAGCTCGCCGGCGCTGCGGTGCAGTCGAGCCTTCTCGTAGTACAGGCGCTCGAGCTCGGCGCTGTCGTCGATGGCTGCGATGCGCCGCTCGACGAGACCCATGAGCTGCTCCGTGTCGCCCCGCTCGGCGACGATGTCATGGAGTCGATGGTAGGCGTTCGGTCGGCGGCGGTCGGCGTCGACGACTTCGCGTAGCCGTGGCTCGGCCAGGTCTTCGCGTCCGAGGTGGTCCATCAACACCGCCGCGGCTTCTTCGAGCAGCTCGTTGCGGAAGTCTCCGTCGAGCTTGGCGGCGAGCGCATCGCAGGCCTTGACGAGCGTGGCCCATTGTCCCTGATCGCGGGCAGCGACGCGGAGCGCTTCCCACGCCGCGACGTCGTCGGGGGCGCTCGCGACGACCTGCTCGAGCACCGGGATCGCCTCGGGGCGTGCGGCCGCCGAGAGCGCGCGGCCGGCTGCCGCCGCCACGGATGTGCGCGTGGCCTCGCTGGCGTGTCGGACCCGCCCGAGCTGAGCCTCGGCGAAGGCTTCGGGGTCGTCTCCAGCCGACAAGGTCTCGTCCACTGCGACGGCCGCTGCGGGCGACTCGGGGGCCGTCGATGCGAGCTCCTGGGCGACGAGGAAGGCGTCCTCGGCCGCATCCGATTCGAGGTTCGCGCCCACGAGCTGCGCTCGGAGCCCGTGGAGGGTGAGCTCGGCGCGGGCTCGCTCGTCGGTCGTGGCGGAAGCAAGCCGCAGCAAGATCTCGGCGCGCTCGTCCAGCCGACCTTCACGAGTGGCCGCGGAGAGAGACGCCAAGAGCGCCCAACGGTCGTCGTCGCTCGCCTCGAGGAGCTCGCGCGCGCACTGCTCCGCCACGTCGGGGAGCACGTCCGTGGCCGTCGCTCCCATCTCCCGGCGGAGCTCCGTGGCGTCGGGCTCCGCCGCGGCTGCCAGCATTGTTTCGAGGCCCGCCACCCGGGCCGCCGGGCCGGCGGCGTCCTCTCGAAGCAGCGCGAGCGCCGCGGCGGCTTCGAGCGCAACCGGGCCCTCCAGGCAGGCCCGGAGCGGCGACTCCGCGTCGGCGTCGGCGCCCTGCCCCAGCAGGAGCTCGCCAAGCTCCAGGGGCGCCCGAGCGGGCTCTCCGTCCGCGATCTCGCGCTCCGAGAGCGCCTCCCGCGCACGCAAGAGCAGGGCCTCGTCGCCGGTCCGTTCCGCGAGGCGGCCGAGGGCCCAGAGCGGCGACACCTGGGAGGGGTCCATGGCCCGCGCGTCGTCGTAGGTTCGGGCCGCCAGGTCGGCGTCCCCCGACGCTTCTGCGGCGGCGCCAGCGAGCAGGAGCGAGACCATCGCCGCGTGCGTATCGGAGCGCGCGGCGGCGGCCGAGCGAAGGAGCTCGACGACCTCGTCCGCGTCCCCTCGCGCGCGGTAGATCTCTTCGAGGAGCGCAACCGCGTAGCCGTTCCCCGGCTCTCGTTCGAGGGCCGCCCGCAGCCGTTCGATCGCTGCTTCCTCGTCGCCGGCCTTCACGGCCGCTCGGCCCGTGGCGGCCAGGTGCGCGGCGGCGGTGATCTCGTCGTCGGCGACCTCCGCGAGCGCTTCGTGGGCCCTGGCCAGCAGGGTCATGTCGCCGGTGCGGGCGGCGTAGACGCGGGCTGCGTCGGCAGCCCAGGCACGGGCTTCTTCGAGGTCGAGGGCCTGGGTCAGCGTTCGGGCCGCCTCCCCGCTCCGATCGGCCATGCGCAGGATCGCGTAGCGGTGGTGCAGCAGCGCGCTCCGCTCGTCTGGGTCGTCGACGTGAGGCAAGAGCGCGGCGATCGCTTCGAGGATGCCCTCGGCGTCGCCGAGGCGCGCGGCCGCGGCATAGCGATCGCGGAGCACCACGGCTGGCTGGAGCGCATGCTCCGCGGCGCGCTCGTAGAGCGGGCGCGCCCGAGGGAGGTCGCTGAGGTGGTGAGCGGCCAGGGTCGCCGCGCGCCACAGCGCGAGGGTCCGGTCCCGTCCCGTGTCCTCACGGGCAGCGAGGACGTCGATCCAGCTGTCGAAGCGCCCGCTCGCGAGCATCCAGGCGTCCAGCGTGGCGCGCAGCACCGCCGAATCGGGGGCCGCGGCGAGGGCTTTGTCCAGTGTCGAGAGGGCCGCGTCCTCGTCCCCCTCGGCACCCGCCGCGTGGGCCGAGTAGTAGAGCAACGCGGCGGCGAGGGCCGGGGCGATCTCGTTGCCCTCCTCGTTCTGGACGCGCTCCAGGATCGCCTCCGTCTCCTCGCGCACCAGGGCGGCGTCTCCCGCACGGTGGGCAGCCTCGACGAGCACGAGGCGCAGCAGTGGGTCGTCGGGCCGAGCTTCCACCGCCTTGCGAAGGACCTCCAGCGCTCTTGCCGGGTTGTTGAGCCGCTGCAGCAGCAGGCCCGCCGCCTCGAAGTAGGACGCGGCCGCCCGGCTCGCCGCGGTCGATGGCCCGTCATCCTGTGGCTCCTTCGCCTCGCCCGCGAGGTCGCCGAGGCCCTCGAGGGCTCGGGCGAGCGCTGCGGGTTGGTCGTGGCGACGTCCGATGCGCTCCATCGCCTCCAAGAGCCGCTGGCGTGCCGCGCCTTCCTCGAGGGCGCCTTCGAGCTCTTCGAGCGCTCTTCGCACGTCCTCGTCCCCGCCGGTCTCGGCGCGGGCCTCGGCGAGATCGCACACCAGCAGCGCCTTCCAGGCGGGCTCCCTGGCGGCGGCTGCTCTCGCTTCGAGGGCGCGGATGGTCAGGCTCCGGTCGCCCCGGCGCCGAGCGCTTCGTTCGAGAAACAGGCCCGCGGTGGCTTGGGCAGGGCTTGGTTCGGTGGCGAGGGCCTCCTCGAGGCGCTCGACGGGCTTGTCGGGGTCGCTCCCTCGGTCCTCCAGGAGCGCCGCGAGGTCTGCCAGCGCCGAGGCGCGGTCCTGCTCGGTGCGTCCGCTGCGATACTCTGCGTCATAAAGCCGCGTCAGGTTCTTGAACGAGCGCCGTCGTTCGAAGATGCGGATCAGGTCGAAGAGCGGAGGGCGAAAACCGGGCGCCTGGTTGTAGGCTGCGAGGTAGGCTTTGACCGCCGCCGCCGCGTGACCGCCTTCTTCGGCCAGGCGGCCGAGCTCCCACTGCAAGACGGCCTGGCGCTGCGGGTCGGCCTCCACCGAGATGGCGTCTCGCAAGGTGGCCATCCGCGCGTCGAGGTCGCCAGGGGCTTGCTCCTTCTTCGGAGTCGGAATGGACGGGGGAGTCGCCACGTGTGCGGCCCGAACATAGCAGGGCGGGGGCTCGAGTTGAACCGGGAGTTCCTGCGTTTGGGGTTGCCGTGTCGCCGAGCGGCGCCAGCAGCCACGCGATCAGCGCAACGGTCCGACCGCCTGCTCGACGGATTGGACCAGGCGCCCGTCGGCCAGGAGGTCGCGCGCACGCCCGATGTCGGCGTGCAGGGCCCGGTCACTCGCGAGGGGCGCGATCGCCGTGCGGAGTGTGCCGAGGGCCGCGCGGACGCCAACTCCCGGCGCCAGGGGTTTGCGCAGCTCGAGACCTTGCCCGGCGACCAGCGCCTCGATCGCGAGCACCGTCCGCGCATGCTCCACCACCTGTGCGAGCTTCCGTGCCGAGATCGAGCCCATGGAGACGTGGTCTTCCTTGCCCGCGGAGGACGGGATCGAGTCGACGCTGGACGGATGGGAGAGCACCTTGTTCTCGCTGACCAGGGCCGCGGCGGTGACCTGGGCCATCATGAACCCCGAGTCGAGCCCGCTGCGCGGGGCCAGGAAAGGCGGCAGCCCGCTGCTCATGGCGGGGTTGACGAGCTGCTCGATCCTCCGCTCGGCGATGTTGGCGAGCTCGGCCACGGCCATGGTGGCCGTGTCGAGGGCGAGCGCGAGGGGCTGGCCGTGGAAGTTGCCTCCGCTGATGACCTCGGCCCCCTCGTCGCTCACGAAGACGAGCGGGTTGTCGGTGGCGGCGAGGATCTCACGCTCGAGCACCTGGCGTGCCCACGCCAGGGCGTCCCGGGTCGCGCCGTGGACCTGAGGCATGCATCGGAGCGAGTAGGGGTCCTGCACCTTGTGGCAGTCCCGATGGCTCTCCATGATCTCGCTGTGGGCCAGCAGCGCTCGCAGGTTGTCGGCGCTGGCCGCCTGCCCCGGATGCGGTCGGGCGCCCTGGATGCGCGGGTCGAAGGGGCGCCCGGAGCCCTCCAAGGCGTCGAGGGACATCGCTCCGACGATGTCCGCGAGGGTGCACAGGCGCTGCGCTTCGACGATCGCCAGCCCGCCGACGGCCAGCATCATCTGGGTGCCGTTGATCAGCGCCAGCCCTTCCTTCGCCTCGAGGGCGAGCGGCTCGATACCCGCGGCTTCGAGCGCCCGAGCGCCCGGCATCCGACGCCCATCGAGGTCCGCCTCGCCTTCGCCGATGAGGACCAGCGCGAGGTGCGCGAGAGGAGCCAGGTCGCCCGACGCGCCCACCGACCCCTGCGCCGGGATGCGCGGGCGCACGTCGGCGTCGAGCATCGCGACCAGCCGCTCGACGACTACGGGGCGCACGCCGCTGAAGCCCAGCGCGAGCACCTGCGCCCGAAGGGCCATCATCGCCCGGACCGCCGGCGGCGGCAGATCCGGACCGACGCCACAAGCGTGGCTTCGAAGTAGGTTGTGCTGCAGGGTTCGGATCTCGGCCGCGTCGATGCGCGTCTCGGCGAGCGCCCCGAAGCCCGTGTTGACTCCGTACACGTTCGGGGCGGCGTCGCCTTCGTCCGCGAGGTTTCGCACGAAGGCGTTCGAGCGCTCCATGCGTTCGCGCGCGCGCTCGCCGAGCACGAGCCGCGCGCGGCGATGTCCGAGGGCCCACAGGTCTTCGAGGGACCAGCCCTGCCCGAGCTCGAGGGTACGCATCATGTCGTCGTCCAGCCGCCGTCCACGGCGAGGGTCTGCCCGTTGACATAGCTCGACTCGTCGCTCGCGAGAAAGAGCGCTGCACCGGCGACGTCCTCCGGTCGCCCGATGCGCCGCAGGGTCGTCCGCTCTTCGATGCTCGCCACGAGCTTTGGGTTGCTCGTGAGGGCCTGCGAGAAGCGGGTCTCGATGAGACCGGGGGCGATGGCATTCACGCGGATCCCGCTCGGCCCCAGCTCCGCTGCGAGGGTTTGCGTCAGGGAGATGACGCCGGCCTTCGTCATGCCGTAGACGCCTTGGAGTGGCGCGGCCATCTGTCCCAGCACGCTGGTGACGTTCACGATCGATCCGGGCGCCCGGCGTCCCAGGAGGTGGCGCGCCGCCGCTCGGGCGCAGCGGAAGTAGCCCTCCAGGTTGACCTCGAAGGTCTTGCGCCAGGCGCTCCATTCGACGTTCATCAAGGGGCCGAAGTAAGGGTTGGTCGCGGCGTTGTTCACCAGTACGTCGACCTTGCCCAGCCGCTCGAAGGTGGCGGCGAAGAGATCGTCGACGGCGTCGTCCCGGCCCGTATGGCAAGCGATCGCGTGTGCACCGGGGCCGATTTCCTCCGCCTTCGCCCGGAGCGGCTCGATCTTCCGCGCTGCGAGCACCACCTGGGCGCCTTCTCGGACCATTGCAGCCGCGATCGCCGCACCGATCCCTCGGCTCGCCCCGGTTACGATGGCCACCTTGCCTTCCAGTCGTCGCGTCATCGGCGCGGGTCTACCACGGGTCCGCGCGCCGGTCTGCCCCTGTGGGGGTGCGCTTCTACCGACCAGTCTATCGACCCAGGGCGCCCGCCGATCCGTTATGCTGAACCGATGGGTGACGACGACGACGGCGGCAAGCCCGCCAAGACGTTTCGCGGCTACGCCTCGCCGGACGGAGGCGACGTGGACCCGGCGGCTGTGAGCGGCATGTTCGACGACGTGACCATCGCCGACTCGGGCGCCCGGCGAGAGCCCGACGATGCCCGGGGCCCGGATGAGAGTGGCGAGCTTTACCTGCCGCCGGGGACGCAGCCGGCGCGCTCGCTCCAGGACGACACCCCCCTCGTCGAGATCGAGGTCGTCCACCGCCATGGCGCATCCCCGCGGGTCGATTCGCCGGCGCAGACCCTCGAGGTCTGGACGCAGAACCGCATCTACACCATGGACCCGTCGAACGTCTGCGTGCGGGTGGTGGACCGGCAGACGGAGCGCGACGTCACCGACCACCCGTTCTTGGGCTTCAAGCTCGTCGGTGGACAGCACCGCGACGGGGAGTCGTTCGAGATCAGCTTTCCCTTCCCGCGCCCGGGGACCGAGGCGGTCTTCGAGCACCCGCATTCCCGCGCCGGCAACTTCTCACGGACATCGACGGTGATGCGGGTCGTGTTGCGTTTGCATGTGGTGACCGTCCGCCCGAACGTCTTGGTCCCGACTTGGTCGGAGATCACGAACCACGAGCTGCGGATCGACGGAAGCGATGAATCGTGAGGCGCTCGCGCACTGGCTCGGGACGCCGCGGCGGACCTGGCGCTGGAGCCGAGGTGACGTGGCACGCTACGACGGCGTCGAGGCGACGCCGACCTCCCTCCGCTGGTTCCGTTGGTCCCACCAGCCCGAGGAAGGGGGGCTGACCGCGGAGTGGACGCAGGCCGTCGAGGCCTTCCGCGCCGAGGGCCCACCGGGCGAGATGAGACCCCCCGCCGCGGTGCTCGAGGCGCTGCGCTCCTGGCTCGACGAGCACCCCTGATGCCCCTGGTCGACCGGCCCGCGGACGCTCACCTGAGCCAGCGGCGGCGCGCGCTCCTTCGGCGTCACCGGGTGCGCGAGAGCTTCGACGAAGTGCGTTTCGCGCGCACCTCCGACGGCTGGGAGATCGCCCTCAGCCGACGCCGGCCCCGCGCTGCCCCGCGTCGCCGGCCCGTCGTGCTTTGCCACGGTCTGGGCGCCAACCGCTTTACCTGGGACCTCGATCCGGAGCGATCCGTCGCGCGCCACCTGACGGAGCAGGGCTTCGACGTCTTCTGCGTCGAGCTCCGCGGTCATGGCCGCAGCCAGCGTTCAGGCCCCGGCGGGCGCTGGGGCTGGAGCCTCTGGGACTATGCGGAGCACGACTTGCCGGCGGCGCTCGAGGCGGTCCTCGAGCTCACCGGCGCCGACGGGGTCCACCTCGTGGGGCACAGCATGGGCGGCATCCTCCTGCACATTCGCCGGGCCCACGGCGATGGGCGCATCCGTGCGGGCATCGCCGTCGCGGGTGCGGTCGACTACAGCGGTACGCCGAGCGTGTTCCACAGCGCCGTCCGCCTCGTCGGAGCCACCCGGGTGCTGCCGGCGCTGCCTCTCGGGCCTATCGCCCGCTTCTTCGCGCCCGTCGCGTTGGCCGTCGACAACCCCATCGATCGGATCAACGTCCACCCCTCGAACGTCGACCGGAGCCTGTACCGCCGACTCTGCGCTCTGGGCTTTCATGGAATCAGTGCGCCGGTCCTGCAGACCCTCGCGCCCGCCATGGCCCCCGGCGGGCTGCGGCTGCCGGACGGCTCACCGCTCCGGCCCCCGCCTCGGGGAGCGCCGCTGCTGGCGGTCGCCGGGACCGCCGACCTGCAGTGTCACCCGGACGCGGCGCGGCGCGGTTCTCAGGCCCTGCGCGTCTTCGGCCGGGCCTACGGTCACGAGGACGACTACGGCCACTTCGACCTTTTGATCGGGCGTCGGGTGCCGGTGGAGGTGTGGCCTGCGCTCGTCGGGTGGCTGGTCGATCACGACGAGCTTCCGTGAGCCGGGCTCAGGGATCGTCGCGTCGGCGCACGACGAAGGAGTCCATCTGCTCCTCCTGCTCGAAGCGGCGCCGGTAGCGCTGCGCCTCACCCATCGTTTCGAAGGGCCCGATGCGCACGCGGTAGTACGTGCCGCGGCCTTCGATCTCGGCCTCGGTCACGAAGCTGTCATGACCCTTGGCGCGGAGCGCTTCGGCGAAGAGCTCGGCCTCCTCCTCGCTGCGGTAGCTGACGACCTGCAGCGTGTAGCGACCGTCCTCGCCCACCCGCCCCCGCTGGCGTGGCTCCGGCGCTGGGAGTGCGGCGGCCACGAGCG
>JALVDI010000354.1 GCA_027009115.1 Polyangiaceae bacterium
TACTGGCGCCCCGCGGTCGAGCGACGGTTGACCGAGCGCCTCGGTACGGAGCGCACCGGGCGGGTCCTCGAGCTGCTCGGCCGGGCCCACCGAGCCGACGACTACCGGGCCGAGCTGGAGCGGCGGCTCCTCTGGGCGCGGCTGTGGTTTCTGCTGGGGGTCGCCGCAGTGGTCTGGGCGATGGCCCAGCCCGGACGCCTCTCCGAACGTCTGCTCCTCGCGGGCGTCGGCTTCGCGACCCTGGGCCTCGGCCTGGGCTTGTCGCCGTGGCTCCGCGACAACGCTCGCCTGCGGGCTCTCGACGGCGAGGCGCACGTCGATGAGGACGAGACTTAGCGGCCCGCCCCAAGACCCCCTAAGACCTCTCCGTGCGCCTCACGGAGAGTACACCCCGGCGCGGCGCAGCGCGGCCAGCACCTCGGGAGCACCGTGCGCGTGCTTCACGCTCGGTCGGAGTGAGATCGCCGGGCGGCGTGAAGGCATGGTCACAGTGGCGCATGGAGGCACATGGAAAGGCCGAAACGCCGGGGCGGCATCGCCCTTGCAGACGAGCTGCCACCACGGCAGAGAGGCCATAGGAGGAGAGATGAAGTACATCGCTGCATGCACACTCGTTGCGTGGGGAGCCTTCGCGGGACCGACGCAGGCCCAGGACGCCGATGCGTCGGGAGGCACCATCTTCGTCGAGCAGGAGGAGGCTCCACCGACGGGAGATCCCGGCCTCACGCCGCCGCCGGCGGCGCCCGTCCAGCCGGCCGGCTACGGCGCGGTGACGCCAGCGCCGGTGGCAGTGCCCGTGGCGACCGCTCCCCGGCGCCGCTACCGCGAACCCTACGACCCGAGCCGCGAATACCCGGAGGGGGCCCAGATCGTGACGCGACGTCGCTACGGCTTGCTCATCCCCGGCGCGGCTCTCTTCGCCGTCTCCTATGGGATGACGGCTTCCATTTGGGCGAACCTCAACCAGACCCGCGACCCTGGCGACAAGCCTCACGGCGTGATCCTCATACCCGTGCTGGGTCCCTTCCTCGGGATCCCGGGCGCCAGCGATCGATCCGCTCCGAGTCTGGTCCGCACCGGGCTCATCTGGGACGGCCTCGTCCAGACGGCGGGCCTCGCCATGCTCATCGTCGGGCTCCTTCCGAAGCGGATGGTGACCTACTACGCCGACACCTCTCGGCCCGGTTACGCGCTCACCCCCCGCGTCGGCGGCGGCAACGCCGGCCTCGACCTGCACGTGCGTTTCTAGTTCGCCGCCGCCCCAGGACCTCTGCGCACCGCGCATGGGCACCTTCGTGGCCGTCCGTACTGGGGCGGACCGTTGGCTGACGAGCCCGCCACCCATCGACGCGCTTGTCGGCCCGCCGCCGGTGGCGAATGCTTCGCGTCATGCCTCTGCGTTCGGCCTGGCACCTGCCCCTCCCGTCGCCGGCCAACCTCGTCCGCGTCGCAGAGCTCGGCGTCGCGCTCGCCGCCGACGGCACCGTGCTCGCCTTCGATCAGGACGGTGAAGTCCACTGGTCCGCTCGGACCGGCGGGGCCCGCGCTCTGGCGGTCAGCGACGGGGTCGTCGTGACCCTTGGCGGCGGCGTTGGAGGGCGGTTCACCCTCACCGGGCGCGGTCTGCACGATGGCACCATCCAATGGGCCACCAGCGTCCCGGCGCGACGGATGACGCGGCTTTTCGCCGGTGACGGCATCATCCACGGGACCCTCGCGCGAAGCGGGCGCTTTGTCCTGGAGAGCTACCAGGCAACGGACGGAGCCACCCTCGGCGCCCTCCCCCTCGACCGCCGGAGAGCCATGGTGGCGCTCGACGGCCGGCGCGTATGGACCCGCGACGCCGACGGCTTGACCGAACACGACCGCGCCCACGGAACCTCGCGCCAGGTGAGCCTCGCCGATGGCCCCATGACCGAGGCGGGACCCTGGCTGGTGACCTCCGTGGGCGACACAGTCCTCGCGGTTCGTGACGGAGCGGTCCTGTGGCGCACGCGGCTTTCCGAGCGCGACCTCACGGAGGTCGGCCTGGCCGACGGTCTCGACGACGACGGCGAAGCGGACCTGTGGGACGCCGAGCCTGGCCGACCCACGATCGCCGGCGACCATGTGTACGTCGCAGATCTGAGCGGGCGGCTGCATTGCCTGGCCCTCACCGACGGCACGCTGCGCTGGACCGCGCTCAGCCGCCACTACCCGAGCGCCGCGGCGCCTGCCCGCGTCGCGACGGCGAAGGGCGTTGTCGTCTGGCCCGGCAGCGACGAGGTCTTGTACCTCGTCGCGGAGAACGATGGGGCGATCCTCGACTCCGCCGAGCTCCCGTTTCCCTTCGAAGGCGCCGTCGAGACCTGGGGCCCGGTCGCGCTCCTCCCGTGCGCCGACGGCGTGCGCGCCTACCGCGTCGACTGAACCGCCCGGCGTGTGGGAGCGCTCCGCGCAGCTCGCCGCACGGCCACGCGGGCCTGCTCCTCGGCCTCGGCCTCGTGATCCGCGTCGACCAGGCCCACCACGATTTCGAGCTCGCCGCCGACGGCGCGGACCTGGGGCTCGCGCCGATACAGGCACCACGGCGACAGCAGCAGCGCGCGCCGCACGGCACGCTTGAGCTCGGGCACCGGCGCCCCCTCGGGAAGCGGCAGCCGAAACACGTGGAAATGCGCGTGGTCGGGACGGGGCGCACGCTGAACGACGCGACGCGCGAGATGCGAATAGGGGAGCGTCGCGACGGTCCCATCGGGCGTTTCGAGCACAAGGTGGCGCCACCCGAGCTCGACGACACGTCCGTCGAGCTCGCCGACCGAGAGATAGTCGCCGACGCGGTAGGCCTGGCTGCTTCGCACGACGACCCCGTCGCTGATGTCTCGCAGCGCGCCCCAGCCCGCAGCGACACCGACGGCGATGAGCAGCAGGGGGACCGCCCAACCCAGACCTCCTTCGTCGAGCAGCCAATGGAGCGCAACGGCGACGTAGAGGACGATGGCGATCGCCGCCAGCACAGGCAGCCACGCCTGAACGCGCGCCTTGAGCGCGCGACTGACCGGCAAGAGCTGCGCGGCGGCGCCGAGCAAGCGAACCGTGACGAGGAGCCCCAGCGCACCTGCGATCACCACAGCGAGCGTGAAGGCCTCGGCCATCCACGGCGTCATGTGAGCCCCCGCTGGCGGAAGTGAGCGATGATGGCGTGGCGGAGGTAGGGATTGATCGCGTAGCCGCGGGAGTGGTGACACGTGAGCACGCCGGCCCCCACGAGGCCGCGGATCGTCGCATCGAGGGCCCGGTCCGCTTGTCGCATCACCCGCGCCAGACGCGCCCGCGACGCCTCGCGGTGGAGGATGAGCTGCACAAGAAGCGTCTTGGCGTCCCCGTCGAGCTCGTCCAGGAGCGACCAGTCCTGGACCCGCGGTCGCCGGATCGTCAACGTCTGCCTCCCCTCGTCGAAGGCCGCGATGTGGGCGAGCCATCCCCGCAACGCCGCCGCCACGTTCCCCGAGCTCTGGTCGAAGTGCGCCGAAAAGAGCCGGGCCAGGTCCCACTCCCCCAAGGACTCCTCGCCACGCCCACCGAGCTCGAAGCGCAGCCCAGTGCTGCGATGACGCCGCATGATCGCGTGGTGCAGCTCCTCCGCATCGAAGGGGTCGCAACGGAGCACCGAGGAGGCACTGGCAGTGAGCGGGAGCAGGCGATCGAGTGCCGCGTAGGCGTGCTCGTTGATGCCGACGATGAAGCGAAGCCGGTGGCCATGCTCGTCGATCAAGCCGAGCAAGTGCTCGACGGCGGCCAGCCCCCCCTCGCGCCGCTCCCACCAGAGCTCGAGATCGTCGACGACCACCAGAGAGCCGTCGACCACCTGCCGCAGCAGCTCCGAGGAAGTGTTCCAGCGAGAGCCGTGGACGAGCGCTCGATCCATCTCCCGCACGGAGGTCGCCCCGCCCTCCGGTTGCTGAGCCCAGACGAGCGTCGGCGGCGAGAGCGTCGCGGCCAGATGCTGGATGCGCGAAGTTTTCCCAGAGCCTGGCTCACCGGCCACCACGAGCAGCCCAGGCCCCGACAACAGAGTCTCGTCCCGGTTCCCGCGCTTGACTCGGAAGGGGCCGCCAGGTGCGCCTCGGGCCAGGAAGAGCTGCTGGTAGAAGGGAGGCACTGTGGCCAGAACCTCGGGCGAGGGCGTGACGGCTCGAACCAGGCTGCGCAGCTCCGAGTGGGCCGCGGCGCGCTCGGAGACCGTTCGGAGCTTCATCGCCAGCAACACCCCGTGCGAGCGCCGATAGAGGAGCCCCCCCATGAGTCGACCGAGCTCGTCGCGCAGCCGGCGACCGAGAGGGCGCTCTTCCTTGACGAGCTGTGCGCGGCTGCCGCGACGCCCCGCCGCCGCGTTCCGTAGCGCCTCGAGGTCGTAAGCGTTCGCGACCGATGCGAGCGCCACGCGGCCTTCCCGCGAAGCATCCGCGAGAGATCGGGCTGCCTTCTCGAGGTCCTCGATGCGTTGATCGAGGATCGCGCGCGCTCGTTCCACGACCGACTGGGTGGCGTCCCGATCGACCTCGTCGGAGTCCGCCCGACGCTGCAGCGCGATCAGGTGTACGAGCTCCTGCAAGGTGGTCCGCGCCCCGTCGCTGATGGCGTGCGCGCGCGTCGTGGCCGACTCGACCCGCGCCAGGAGCTCGTGGTGGGCCGCCGCGTCGACCCCGCGCCGCAACGCGACCTCCACCTCTTCGAGGGGTGTCGTCTCGTCGCCGTGCAGCAGCGCCTCGTCGTTGCAGGTCACCCACAGCTCGGGCAGCTCGTCGGTGGCGTCGGCGACCGCGGTGGCGAACTCGTCGAGATCCCCCCGCGGGTCCCATGCTGCCTGGGCCGAGTCCTTCGCGGCGAAGAGATCGACCACCGCTCCCTCCTGTTCGAGGGTGTCGAGGGCGTCGCGCAGCTGTCGGCAACGCTCCATCACGTCGCGGAGCACGTCTTCGAAGAGCTTGCCTTCCAACACACGCGCCGCCCGTCGGATGTCTTGCAGGACCGCCGCCAGTTCCACGCCCACTTTGGCCCGCTCTGCAGCAAGCCGCGCGCGACGATGCCACGCCGCCAACCCATCGACGCCGCACGGTTTGAGGACCCGGCGTTGCCGGCGCGCGAAACGCCAGATGTCGAGGCGGTCGATGTCCGCGGCGTACTCCGCGACGAGGCTTCGCTCCGCCGCTCGGAGCCGGGCGAAGTTCGCGGCCCTCCGCTCGCGGACGGTGCCCTCGATGCGCTCGACCTCGTCGAGATATCGGGCGAGGGTCGCGTCGAGCTCGTCCAGCTCCACCACCGCGAGGTCGCGGCCGAGGCGGTTGAGGCTGCGACCGAGGGCCAGGATCGCGTCGTGGTGGTGTCGCCGGGCGTCCCGCAGCGCCCGCTTCACGGCACGCCTGATGAGCTGGTCCCGGTAGTAGGTCCCGAGCAGACCAACGGGGATCCGGGTCTTGACGGTGCGACCGGCAAAGAGGAGGCGCAGACGCGCCGCGCGCTTGGCGGCGACGGTCTCGGGGGGATCTCCCGGTTCGATCGCGAAGTCGCGCTTGCGCCGTCGCACGGCCACGATCCGAGCCGGATCGTCGACGAAGCTCGACGGATCGAGAACCTCCCCGAGCGCCTCCTCGAGGACGCGACGACGCTCGTCGACGCGGGCGAGGTGGCTCTGCGTCAGCTCGGCGACCTCGGCGACCCACGCCGCCGCGGCCTCGAGGCGGGCGTCGTCGTCGGCTTCGGACAGGGACGCGCCCAACGCCTCCAGCGAGCCGCGCACGGCCGCCGCCAGATCGAGATCGTAGAGCCGTGCGATGCACCGCTGACGAAGCCCCGCGAGGACGGCCTCGAGCCGCTCGGCGAACTGCACCGTGAGCTCGGCGAGCTTCGGGTGCTCGGGCAGGACGAAAGGCGGCGCGTCGGCTTCGTCCTGGGCGTCTTCGTCGCTCCCGTCCGAGTCCGGGCGCCCCGACTCGCTGAGCTCCACGCGCAGCACACGCTCAAAGGGGGGCTTGGAACGGTAGCCAAGGAAGCGCCCTCGCATGGCCACCAGCGGCTCGTAGGCCTCGAGGTCCGCGGCGCCCAACGCCTCGGGCAACGGGACCATCACCAGGGCGGCGTCCCGAGACTCCTCGGCGATGACCTCTTGAAAACACGCGGCGGTGGGCGGCAGATGGCGCACCGACACCTCTGCGACTAGCCGCGCCTCGCCCACGTACTCGCGCGCCTCGACGCTGAGCAGATCGTCGGCGGCCGGGTCGCCGGTGAGCAGGAGAACGCGCACGGGATGACTGCGCCAGGAGTCCGAACGCGAGAGCAGCCGCGCGAGGGTCACACCCAGAGCGAGGTTGCCGAGCTCGTCGGTCCACCACACGTCGATCGTACCGGAGGCGTCGCAGTCGCCGGGGGCGAAGACGAAGAGGTTCTGCTGCGTCTCGTCGAGGGTCGCAACGAGCTCTGCGACAGCTTCCGGGCGCCCCCGCAACGCCGACCAGGGCAAGAGCACGCTGTTGGGCCGCACCCCGGTGTACCCGTGGAAGCGAGCGAGGGTAGGGACGAGCCGGTGCGGGTCGTCGCTCGTCAGCCGCGCCTCGAAGAGCCCTGCGGGGATCTCCCGCTCCGGAACCTCGTCCTTCTTTCCCTCGGGCTCCGGCTGTGGGCTCGGGTCCGACTCCGCTCGGGGCGGCTCGATTTGGAATTCCGTTGCCAGACCGACGTTGCCGATGAGCGCAAGGGCGAAGTCCCGCAGCGACGGCTCGCGCGCGACGCCCAGGCGGGAGAAGGCGAGGATGTTCGGCTTCCAGTTGCGGCGATGGGTCTGCACGCCCGACAGCCGCCGAAGCCCCGTACGCACGAGCGACGACCACACGCCCTCCCAGGCGTCGCCGGAGTCGAGGGCGAGGCGACGCCGAGACAGGAATGCGAAGAGCACCGCCAGCAAGACCAGGGACGCCGCCATGGCGAGCGGGTCGAGCTGGATCATCACGAGGAAGCAGGTCGCGGCGCCGACGATGCCCCACCACTTCGAGATCTGGAAGCTTGGGCGGAAGTCGGGGCTCGCCCAGCTCTCGATGGCGAAAGCGATGTTGATGACACCGTAAAGCGCGAGGAAGACCATGGAGACGACGCGGGCGATGACGTCGAGCTCACCGATGAGGATCCCCGCTTCTCCGACGAGGAACGCCAGCATGAGCGCGCGCCGGGGTTCGTTGGTCGGGCCGGCGCCCTTGGCGAAAAACCGCGGCGTGACCCGGTCGGCGGACATGGACTGGAGGATGCGCGGCGCGCCGAGGATGCTGCCGAGCGCCGAGGAGAGGGTCGCCCCCCAGATGCCCCCGACGACGGCCTCCGGGAAGGCGGAGACGTGCAGAAGGAGCTTCGGATCCTCGCGGAGAGCCTGCGGATCGACCCGGAGCGCGAGGTAGACAGTCAGGCCGATATAGACCACGAGGCCCGTAGCGATGGCGCCGATGGTGCCGATGGGGATCGCGCGCTTGGGATCCTTCAGATCGCCGGACATGTTCACGCCGGCGGTGAAGCCCGTCACCGCGGGGAAGAAGACGCCGAAGAGGACGGCCAGAGACTCGCCGTCCGCTGGCGGCTCCAGAAGCGGTCGGGGCGGCGGCTCAGGGTTGCCCAGGGCGATCGAGACGAGGGACGCGGCGATCAGCGCGAGAATCAGGTATTGAGTCTTGATCGCCAGCGAGGTGCTGATGAACGTGATGATCGTCAGCAGCACGACCGTCGCCGTCCCGCACAGACGGATGTTCGTCAGCGTCCGCTCGGCACCGATGACCCCGAGCAGGCTCTCCGAGAAGCCGATGACATAGAGGCTGATGCTGAAGGAGAGCCCGACGAAGAGGGCCAGGCCGATGGTCCCGCCGATGGGCAGTCCCAAACTACGCGAGATCACGTAGTACGGACCGCCGGCGCCAACCCGCTTGTCGGTCGCAATCGAAGAGACGCTCAGGCCCGTCGTCACCGAGATGACGTGCGCGACCAGCACGATGCCGAGGGCGGCGTAAAGCCCCGCGTTGCCCACCACCCAGGGCAGGCGCAGGTACATGATCACGCCCAAGATCGTCAGGACGGACGGCGTGAACACGCCGCCAAACGTCCCAAACTTCTTGGCGCTCCCCGTCACGGAGAGCCCAGGCTACTTCAGGAGCGCCCGTCCAGGCCGGCTTTTCGCACGGTTCTTCGGTAGGATTCGTCTCAGCGAACGGAGCCACCGACCCGGCCGCGGGCGTTCCCCCGAGAACCCCGACGGGCGCCTTCGCGGCGTCCACCGGAGGAACGACCGCTGGAGCCCCGCCCATGGCGACGGCTCCGAGAAGGCGTGCGCCGCGCGCGGGACCGCCTGGCGTCGAGGTCCGTCTGCGGCGGAAGAGGCTGCGACGGCGGGTAGGGGTGAGCTTCGACGCGAGGCACCTGCTGCCGGATGAGCCGTTCGATGTCGGCCAGGTAATCGCGCTCCTCGACGTCACAGAAAGAGAGGGCGACGCCGCTCGCGCCGGCCCGACCGGTACGGCCGATGCGATGGACGTAGGTCTCGGGGACGTTCGGGAGATCGAAGTTGATGACGTGCCCGATGCCGTCGATGTCGATGCCACGAGCGGCGATGTCGGTGGCCACCAGGAGCCTCAGCTCGCCGCTCTTGAACGAACGCAACGCACGCTCGCGAGCGCTCTGCGATTTGTTGCCGTGAATCGCTCCAGCCCGGAGACCCGCTTTGTCGAGCTTCTTCACGAGCCGATTGGCACCGTGCTTGGTGCGGGTGAAGACCAGCGCCTGAGCGATGTCGGCGTCGGACTTCAGCAGGTCGATGAGCAGCTTGGGTTTGTTGCTCTTGTCGACGAAGTAGATGCGCTGCTCGATGCGCTCCGCCGTCGAAGACGGGGGCGCCACCGACACGCTCACCGGGTCGACGAGCAGCTCGTTGGCGAGCTTGCGAATGTCCGGGGGCATGGTCGCCGAGAAGAAGAGCGTCTGTCGCTTCTTCGGGAGCTTCGCGAGGATGCGTCGGACGTCGGGCAAGAACCCCATGTCGAGCATGCGGTCGGCCTCGTCGAGGACGAAGACCTCGATACGGCTGAGATCCACGAGCCCTTGACTCATCAGGTCGAGGAGCCGGCCAGGGGTCGCGACCAGCACGTCGATACCGCGCTCCAGTTCGTCGACCTGGCGCTTCTGCTTGACGCCGCCGAAGATGACCGTGTGCCAGAGCTCGATGTGCTTGCCGTAGCGCGCGACGCTCTCGCCGATCTGGCTGGCGAGCTCGCGTGTCGGAGTGAGGACCAGCGCGCGCAGCGTGGCTTCTTCCGGGTCGTGGGCGTCGAGGCGCTGGAGAAGCGGGAGGGTGAAGGCGGCGGTCTTTCCGGTGCCCGTCTGGGCGCAGCCGAGGACATCGCGTCCCTTCAGAGCCGGGGGGATCGCTTGGAGCTGAATCGGCGTGGGTGCGCCATAGCCCGCCTCGCGCACGGCGCGCAGGAAGGGAGGAGCCAGACCGAGATCATCGAACGTACTTGGGACAGGATTCACCCGCTCGGTCTGTGGGATTGTCGCGTGCGGTCAAGGCGAAAGCCCGGTCGCACCCAACTTTCCCTCAACGCGGCGCCCGCGCCGCGGTGCCTCGTGCACCCTGCGCTTCGGCACGAAGCTTCGCCAGGCACTCTCGAAACGTCGCCACCAGCCGCGTCTGATCACGGATCTTGGGGATCTGCGGCCAGACCGATCGCTCGCCGGCGGCGATGAAGGAATCGAGGTCCCGCCGCGTGGGGTTGCTGACGACCTTGCAGTAGCTCCGCCGTCGCCCCGATCGAACCACAAAACGAGGCGAAGTCCACCGCGCCAGGCGCGTGCTCGGAGGGAGCCCGTAACCTTTGGGCCTGGGGAGCGACCCAACCCCGGCCCTTTCTCCCGGAACGAACCTCTCCCACCCCATGAGGAACGGATGAACGACGAGACGTACGTGCCCCCGAAGGTCTGGACCTGGGATCCGAGCACCGGAGGTCGCTTTGCGAACATCAACCGTCCGGTGGCCGGCCCCACCCACGAGCGCGAGCTCCCCATCGGCGACCATCCGCTGCAGCTCTACTCGCTGGGGACGCCCAACGGCGTGAAGGTGACGGTCCTGCTCGAAGAGCTCCTCGAGGCAGGCCACCGAGGCGCCGAGTACGACGCCTGGCTCATCGACATCGGCGAGGGCGAACAGTTCGGCAGCGGCTTCGTCGCCATCAACCCGAACTCGAAGATCCCCGCGCTGCTGGATCGAAGCGAAAGCCCCCCGCTGCGGGTCTTCGAATCGGGGAGCATCCTCGTCTACCTGGCCGAGAAGTTCGGCGCCTTCCTGCCCGCGGATCGCCGCGCGCGGACCGAGTGCCTCTCCTGGCTGTTCTGGCAGGTCGGCGCAGCGCCCT
>JALVDI010000355.1 GCA_027009115.1 Polyangiaceae bacterium
CGATCTCTGCCGACCGCTACGGTTGCCTCCGCGTCGAAGATCTGGACATGGACGGTGCGCTGAAGGCGAATCATCGGGTCACCTCCCATACGATGTCGCCGCGGTAGTGCTCGGAGACGGCGAGCGCTTGCAGCAGCGACGAGCTGCAGCGCTTGAACCAGGCACGATGCCCGATGAGCACGATCTGGTAGCGGGCCCGCGTCAGGGCGACGTTGAGGCGGTTGGGGCTGTTGAGGAAGCCCACGGTTCCGCTCTTGACGAACGACAGCAGCACCAGATCGGCTTCGTGGCCCTGGAAACGGTCCACGGTACAGAGGGTCACGTGGACGGCTCCCCGTCCCTTGCCGAGGCGGAAGTTCCGCGTGTTTCCCCACTGCTTGCACATCTTCCGAAGCTCGCTGCGTAAGTGCGCCTCCTGGCCGCGGTAGAAGGTGAGGACGGCCACCTGCCAGGGGCGTACTTGCCCGTTGCGGTCGAAGCGTGGATTGCCGTTGGCCCACTTCACGAACGCCTCGAGTTCTCGGATCACGATTTTCGCCTCGTCAGGGTTCACGTTGCGCCCCCGATGCCGCCGTCGTGCTGGGGCGACCTCGACCCAGAGGGCGCGGCGCTCGTACCGGCGGTAGTCCCACGCCCGATCGCTCTTCATCGTCGCCGCGTCGCGGAGCAGGACCGGCGACGAGCCGCTCGGAGCATGCCCGTCCGGTCTGTAGAACTGCTCGCGCGGGAAGGCCGAGATGTCCGGATGCATGCGGTGCTGGTAGCTCAGCGACACGAGGCGCTGGTCGAGAGCGCGCGGCGGCAACCCGTCCGTGAGCGCCACGCCCCGGTCCCATCCGGGAAGCCGCTCGAACCCCTCTTGCAAGAGCTCGAGAATCGACGGCATTGCGGCGCGCTGGATGGTGGACAGCTCACGTCGAAGCGCTTCCGGAGCCGACTCCCAAGGCCCGTTCCGTTGCTTGCGAGGTTTCATCCGCCGCCGCTCGAACCACTCGTCCCCGAGCGTCACCGGCAGCAGACCTTTGATGTCGGCGAGGTACCGTTTGCGCTCGTCGCGGTTCTGGCGAAGCTCGTAGGAACGCACGAGACGCCAGGCAACCTCGTCAGCCCAATCCGGAGGGTTGTCCGGCACGTGGACGCGACGTCCGTTCCGTCGCGCCTGGCTCACGAAGGCCCGGCCTGCGGCCTCCCAATCGGGCAGCGGCGGCGCGTCGCCTCCGAGGGCGAGCACGTCGGGCGGCAGTCGATGCTCGAAGCGACGGACCGCCTCGGCGCTCCCGACCACCAGGTCGGCGAAGAGCAGGCCGGGCACCGCGCGAGGTACGCCGCGCAGGGTTTGGGGCTCGCACTGGTCGAGGTCCACGTACGCAACCTCGCGCGCTTCGGCCTCGCTGCGGGCGAGAGCCGCGTCCGCCTCGTCGCCCGTCACCAGGATGCTCGGGAGCGGCGGACGGCGACCGTTGCGACCCGCGGCGAGGAAGGCGTGCACGGCAGCCCGCGCGTGCGGTTCCTGTACGAGGCCTCGCACGTTCTCGGCGAGGTCGACCTCCTCGACGTAGGGCGAGAGCTGCTTGACGTCACCGGAGACGATCCACTTGCGCGCGTGTCGAGCCGGAACCAGGAACTCGGCGAACGTCGTTTTGCTGGCCTCGTCCAGGATCATGAGGTCGAAGGGCTCGAAGACCTCTCCCTGCCTGGTCGCCTTGATGGCCGGGTGCTGAAGGATGCCGATCGTCGTCCCGCAGACGAGGTTCGCGGACTCCAGAAGCAATCGGATGATGAGAGCCTCGTCGAGGCTCTTGCGCGAGCCGAGGGCCTCCTGGAACATGCGCCTCGCGGCCTCCCCGGACGGCTCCACGCCGGTAGGCGAATCGAGGAAATCGAGGATCTCGTCCCGCCAGGTCTGGCGAAGTCGTTGGTACGTCCAGGGGATGACGACGTCGGCCGTGACGCGATCCTCGTCACCGATGCGCACCGGGAGGACGAGCTTCTCGGTCGTCTCGTCCCGGTCCTGCCACGCGATGATCCGCTCGAGCACGTTGTCGACGGCGACATGCGTGGACGCAACGAGAAGCACGCGCTGGCCGCGCCGCGCCGCCTGGACGATCAGCTCGCAGATCGCCGTGGTCTTCCCGGAGCCCGGCGGCCCCTCGAGGATCGCGAAGTCGGGGGTGGCCAGGGCAATCTGCACGAATCGTCGCTGCTCTTCGGTGCCGTCTCGGAGCGCGTCGTGCGGCCCTTCCGCCCGCAGGAACACCCAGTCGCCATCGCCGAGCTGCTCCGGTTCGATGTCGTTCCACTCCGCGCGGGTCGTGGCGAGGCGCACTAGCGGCGCGAGACGGGGCGGCGGGGCGTTTTCGAGCTTCCGAACCGCGTGGAGCTGCTGGTTGAGCGTGTAGGTGTTCGGCTGGAGCCAGATGAGCGGCCCGTGAGGCGACGACGCGGTGGGCGGGGGCGGCTCATCCGCCGCCCCATCCTCGGGTTCGACGACCTCTGGCACACGATCGAGGAGCACCGCCCGCCCCTCGCGATCGAAGTCAAGCTTCTTGATCCTCCTCTTTGTGCTACAGCTGGGCCGGTCGAAGACCTCGCCGGCGTCCATGAACGCCTCGAACGTGTCGTCGGGCTCCTCGAACCTCCACGGGGGCGGTTCGAGAACGATCCAGCTTCCGGAAGGGAGCTTTGGGGCGTGGCGGTCTCGCCGGCGTGTCGACCGCTTGGCCCGGCGAACACGTTCCTTGTGTCGCTCGCGAAGTCGACGCTGGAACTCCTGTTGTTCGGCGGGCTCGGGACGTCGCCAGGCGAGCACCGGCTTGCGCCGTTTCGCGTTCAGCGCCGTCAGG
>JALVDI010000356.1 GCA_027009115.1 Polyangiaceae bacterium
GCAGAAAAAGCGCGAGGCCGAACGCAAGAAGCGCGAGGAGAAGAAGGCTCGCGAAAAAGCACGCAGGCAGAAAAAGCGCGAGGCCGAACGCAAGAAGCGCGAGGAGAAGAAGGCTCGCGAAAAAGCACGCAGGCAGAAAAAGCGCGAGGCCGAGCGCAAGAAGCGCGAGGAGAAGAAGGCTCGCGAAAAGGCCAGGCGTCTGAAGAAGCGGGAGGCCGCCACCAAAAAGCCCGCTACCAAAAAGCCCGCTACCAAGAGCCAAAACTGAACGGTCCGGAGGCACAGGAGTGGTGTTCTTCGAAGCGGGCGCGCAGGATCGTCGCCTCTCTGCGCCGCGCCCGTGGAATTCGTGCTCACCACGCGGTCTGGGCGGGTACGATGAACCGATGACGCACCCCTTCGCCGGCGCTCGCTTCGACGAGCTCATCCGCATGCCCCGGGCGTCGCTCGAAGGGATCATGCGGCACGGCACGACGCCCACCGCCGACCACCTCGATGGCTGGGAGTTCCGAGGTTACAACCCACCGATCTTCGCGCGCGTCCTCGGCTTCCAGAAGTTCATCAAAGGCTTCTTCCGCGACTCCCAAGGGCTGGCCGGCTACAACCTCTTCGTGCAGGCACCCCGGGGCGGCCCCGACCGGCCGTGGATCGCCAAGGGCGGCGGCGACCCCCGCGCACGCCACGGGTACTACGACGTCGTCGCCGTGCAGCCCGGGGGCCGTTACAGCGACTTCCCTGACGCTGTGCTCCTGGACTACGGCAGCGGCCGGAACTCGGCGCTGAACCCCGAGTCACGTATCCGCGACTTCCTCGTCCAGGTCGATCCCGACAACCCCGACCTCTACCTTGGCAAAGCGTTCCTCGACCTCGGCATCGCCCGGATGTTCTCGAACTTCTTCGTCCTCGAGCGGCTGCAACGCGCCCCGACCTGAAGCAGGCGCCTCAGCCTCGGGCTCGGGCGCGACGCCGAGCGAGGGCGCGACGCTGGGCTTCTCGGCGCCGGCGTTGCGCGGCGCGCTCGAGCTCGCGCGCGCGCTCGGGGCTCGGACGATCCACGAAGCGTCGGACCGGGTCCCGCGGCCGAGCGCCTCGACGCCACTCGAAGTGGAGGTGCGGCGCGTAGGTGAGCCCCGTACGACCGACGAGGCCGATGGCCTGACCGCGGCGGACCTGCTGTCCCGCGAAGACATGGGCCTCGCTCAAGTGCGCGTACAAGGTGCTCGTGCGGTCCTTGTGAAGGAGCACGATCAGGTTGCCGTAGCCTTCGATGCCGTTGTCGGCGTAGACGACGAGGCCGGCGTTGGTCGCGCGCACCTCCGACCGGAACGCCGCCGGAATGTCGACCCCCTTGTGCAGGCGGTTGGCCAGCGCCCGCCGCCGCACATAGCCGAAGCCCCTGCCGAGGGTCCCCTCGGGGACCGGCCACAGGAGCGTCTCCTCAGGCTCCTCCTCGATGGCGGCGAGCCACTCCTCCGGTGCGCCGCGGGTCAAGAGCAGGTTGTAGCTGGAGTGCGTCCCCAGACCGAGCGCGCGAGCACGCTGGGCGGCCTCCCCCCAGGGCTGAGGCACCCGACGCGGTCCGTCGCAGAACCGGCGACGGCCACGACGCTGGCAGCGGAGCCGCTCGGGCATCCACTGAAGCACCGGCAGCTCGGCGGCCGCCACAGCGACGGGCAACATCGGCTTGGGCCGCTTGGGCGGCGGCGCAGGGCGTGCGCTTCCGGTCACGAGGTACAGCAGAGGCAGGAGCCGAGAGAACATCGGCTGCAAGCTGACATTCCTGTACGTTCCATGCACACCGGACTTTCCCTGACACCGCTCGCCGCGGACGGCCGCTCGGTGCGCGTCCCGGGACTCTCTCCGGGCTCGAAAGGGCGGCCAACTCACCTATATTGCCGACCGATGCGACACCTCCTCGTGCTTTGCCTCGGCGCCACGCTCTTGACCGGCTGCCGCTCCCCCGAACCGAACGACTCCGCTCGCCGCCGGGAGCGCCGGGAAGCCGCCCCGGCGCAAGCGGGGGCCGAACGCGTGCATGCCCAACAAGCTCCCGACCCGGCTCCTGCGCCGGAGCAAACCCAAGAGAGCGCCGGCTCCGCCGCCCAAGACACCGCCGCCCAGGACACCGCGCCCCAGGACACCGCGCCCCAGGAGCCGCCCGCGCACCCCGCCCTCCTCGACCCAAGGCAGGCCACCGAACGTGCCCCGGACACCTTCGCCGTCGAGCTCACGACGACGAAGGGCCCCGTGGTCATCGAGGTCACCCGCGCGTGGTCCCCACACGGCGCCGACCGCTTCTACAACCTCGTGAAGATCGGCTACTTCACCGATGTCGCGTTCTTCCGCGTCCTCGAGGGCTTCATGGCCCAGGCCGGGATCCACGGCGATCCGCGCGTGAACCGAGCCTGGCGCGACGCGAACATCCCGGACGACCCGGCAGCCGGCCAGAGCAACACGCGCGGCATGGTCTCCTTCGCCATGGCCGGCCCCAACACCCGCACGACGCAGTTCTTCATCAACTACGGCGACAACAGCCGGCTCGACTCGATGGGCTTCACCCCCTTTGGACGCGTGCGCGACATGCGCGCGGTCGACGCGCTCTACAACGGCTATGGCGAGGGTGCCCCGCGGGGACGCGGGCCCAGCCAGGCGCTGATCCAGTCGCGAGGCAACGAGTACCTGCGGCAGTCCTTTCCCGAGCTCGACTACATCGTGAGCGCCCGTGTCCTCGAAGACTGAGATCCGCGAAGACGACGCTTCATCCAAGTAACGCACCGCTCGAAGTCATCGCCATGCGCTACGAAGGACGCATCTTCCGCCCGCCCTCCGAAGCGGACGCCTTGATCCTGCAGGCTACCGTCGGGTGCAGCTGGAACCACTGCACCTACTGCGACATGTACCGGGACAAGACCTTCCGCGTCCGACCCCTCGACGAAGTTTTGGTCGACCTCGAATCGGCCGCACCGCTCGCCGCGGAGGTGACGAAGGTCTTCGTCGCCGACGGCGACGCCCTGGTGATGCCGATGGACCACTGGCGGCCGATCCTCGAACGCTGCCGCGCGCTCTTCCCGAACCTTCGCCGGGTGAGTTGCTACGCCATGGCCCGCAACGTCCGCGACAAGACCACCGACGAGCTGACCGAGCTGCGCGAGCTCGGCCTGACGACGCTCTACATGGGACCCGAGAGCGGCGACGACGTGACGCTCAAGAAGATCGCCAAAGGCGACACCTTCGCCGGCCACGTCGAGGCCGCGGACAAGGCGCGCGCCGCTGGGATGAAGCTCAGCGTGATCGCCCTACTCGGCATCGCTCCCGACCGCAGCCAGGAGCACGCACAGGCCACCGCGCGCCTCGTGACCGAGATGGACCCGGCGTTCTTCGCGGCGCTGACCGTGACCGTGGTGCCGGGCACGCCGCTGGCCACGCTCCAGACCCGGGGCGCCTTCGAGGTGCCGCCGGTGCCGGCCCTGCTGCGGGAGCTGCGCACGATGGTGAACGAAGCGAGACCCACGGACGCGCTGTTTCGTACGAACCACGCCTCGAACTACCTGCCTCTTGGAGGGCGCCTCCCCCACGACCGCGCGCGCATCGTGCAGACGATCGACGCGGCGCTCAGTGGCGCGATCCCGCTGCGCCCGGAGTGGGCGCGGGGGCTCTGAGAGCGCCCGGTCCGTCGGCATGCTGGCAGCCCGCTCCGGTACCGCCCGGAATGGATCGCGGTCCAGCGGTGCGCTGCGAAGGGCCGTGCTCCCGGGCGCGCGGAGAGGCATTGGAGCGGGGCTGTTAGATTGCCTGCAGGCGCCAGCGCCGCACCACCGACACCCGACCGAGGAACGCTCGCTCGCCGGTGAGCTCGAAGGGGATCCGGCGCCGCTCCCCAAAGGCCCGCACGTCGAGGGTGCCACGCACGGGCGTGTCATCCCAGGAATTGACCCGGCTCACCTCCAGGTAATAGGTGCCGGGAGACGCCCGCCACAGCCCAAGACGCTCGTGTCCGAGCCGCATCGCGTCGTCGCCGACAACGTTGGTGCGGCCACCCATCCACGACAGCCGCGTCCCCTGCGGCGTGACGAGGGTCAGGTCGATCTCGCTGTCTCCGTCCCAATGCGCGTCGAGGAGGATCTCCCCGCGAACGAGATCGGGAGGCGGGATGCGCCGGGCGCGCGCGACAACCTCGACACGCCTGCTCGGATCCACCATCGCGAGGAGGCGCTCGGCCGCACGGGCCCGCCCGAGGGAGCGCTCACAGCGCATCGCCTGGGCAACCAGGCCTAGGTCCTCGAGCCAAGACTCGGCCAGCGCGACTCGGTGCGCGCAGGCCCGGTCCGCCTGGCCGGCGCGCTCGAAGGCCTTCGCCAGCCGCCGCTGCAGGACCCTCTCTTCGGGCGCCAGGTCCACGATGCCCGTGAGCAGACGCAGCGCCTCGTCCCGGCGACCCATCCGCCCCACCACGTCGCTGAGGTAGGTCAGGGCTTCGGGGTCGAGCTTGTCCCGCTCGAGCCACTGGCGCGCGACCTCTTCGGCACGACCGAGCTGACCGGCGCGAGACAGGGCCCTGACGAGCGCGCGGGTGCGGTCGCGGCTGTCGGGCTGCACCTGCAGCCGCTCCTCGGCCACACGCACCGCCCGCAGGTCCGCCAGGGAGGGACCGGCCTGCGTATCTCGCGCGGGGCTGATCCGGCCTTCGCGGAACCACACCTTGTGCATCCATCGACCACCCCGCCAGCCCACTCGGGCGCGGCCCCCGCGACGCTCTCGGAGTCCTTCCAGGGGCTCCGGTTCCATGACGTCCGCCATGGGTGCAGCCGCTGCCCCGGGCGCCGCCCCGGCCCCAGGCGCCGCCCCGGGCGTGGGCGCCGACTCCGGCCGCGCCCGAGATCGTCGGGCACGCCTAGGCGCTGCCGAAGACGACGCGAGGGACCCAAGACCGGTCGGCATCTCCACCGCCCCGTGGCTCTGGCCGGCGATCGCTTCCTCTTCGCCGCTCCACTGAAGCGTCGGGCGCGCCCGGTCCACCCCGAAGGCTCGGAACATCGCCTCGCTCTCGAGCACGAGCAGTGAGGTGCTTCGGCTCATCACGCCGTACCCGCGGGAGAGCGCGACGATCTTCGGGACGTCTTCGCTCTTGCCTCGCTCTTCGAGCGCTTCGATGGTCTTGGCGGCCCAGATCCGCGGAACGAAGGCGTTGCCGGCCGCGTTCACTGCACGCAGCGAGACCGGGTAACGCTGCTCGAAGGGACGCCCGCCGACGGTCCCTCGTAGGACCACCGAGCCTTCGACGACGTCCCGATCGAGGCGGGCGGCCACGACCAGCTCCTCTCCCGCGCGGAGGTTGGGCAGCTCGACGGGCGCCACGTCCGAGACTCCCTCCGGTAGCTCGAGGGTCGCCTTCTCGAGAGACACCCCATAGGTCGTCTCGAGGACCGCGAGGGCTGCAGCGCCGGTCCGCTGGCCCGGCACGTAGGGCACGTAGTGACCGCCCCCAGCCCGCGCCATCGCCGCGAGGGACACAGCGTCCGCCTCCTGGCCAATGCCCACGGTGGTCAGCCGCCCGAGCCGGCGCCCGCCACGGGTCAGCGCTTCGTCGACCTCGGCGGCCAGCGACCCGGAGCGACGCGGACCCACCGTCGCCACCCCATCGCCGAGGTAGACGAGTTGGAGCGAGCGCTGTTGCCCTGCACCGAGCCGCTGCGCCGCGTTCACCGCCTCTCGCAGGTTCGCGGCGAGGTCCGACGCGCCCGCGGGCTCCTCCTTGCGCAGGAACTCACCGACCGCCTCTGCGGTCACGGAGCTCGGCACCATCGGCTCTTCTTCCATGACACGGCAGCGGTAGTCGCACGCCATCACCAACACGCGGTCGCGCCGATCCATCTCGGCGATCATCCCTTGGGCGAGACGAATCGCGCGCTCGTAGCGCTCGCCCACCATGCTCTGGCTGCTGTCGACGATGAGCACGTAGTCGCGCTGGCGCGCCTGCGTCCAGCCGGGGAGCTGGGGACGGATCGCCAGCGCCACGTAGCCTCGCTCGTCGTCGGCGAGCGCCCGCTGCAGCTCGGCGACCTCCCGATCTTCCCGGGTCTCGCGGGCCGGCGCCGCGGCCCCTTGCCCGCGGAACGTCCAGTACCGGAGCTCCGATTCGTCGCCCGGATCCTCGTAGTCGATCACGAGGTCGCCGGAGGGACGAAAATCTTCCCGGGTGTAGCGGAGGCGCTGTGCGTTGCCTTCGTCCTCCGAAACCAACTCGTATCCCCGCGACTTCGCGTGGACCCCCCGACCCGCCACCCGGACGTCGACCTCGAAGTGACCCACCCGCGTGGAGTCGTCTTCGGCGTGCGCCAGCGGGTACACGTAGCGCCGCCCGTCGGCGTGGGGCTGCACCGTCTGCTCGTAGGCAAGCCGAATGCGCCGCTCGCCATGCGCTGGAATCGGGAAGATACGCAGCTCGAAGCGTCCGCCCTGCTGCCACTCGAGGATCGCCGGATCGCGCCACGGTCCCGGCACCCAGATGAACTCTTCGCGCTCGCGCTGCCGCTCGGGTGTGGCGTTGCGGATGACGCCACGCCAGATCTGCCGGGCCTGCTCCTTCGGGACGAAGGCGCCCTCCTCCCAGCGTCCGTCTACCTCCAGAGCCAGGCTCGCGATCCGAGCGCCCGGCGGAAGAGGAAAACGGTAGACCCCCTCGAGCTCGTCGTCGCTCTCGTTGCGGAAGGTCTCTTCGATCTGGGTCCGGGCCATGTTGCCGACGATCCGCACCTGCACCTTGTGGTGCGCCAAGCTGAGGGAGCGCTCCGTCTGCTCGCGCTGGCCCGGCTTGTTGGCCCGAAGCTCACCAAGCCCTGCGATGGGCAGCTCGTCCTGCCCACGTTCGTCGAGCTCCGACCAGCCCAAAGAGCTCGCCAAACCGATGGCCGGCACGACCCGTGGCGGCAACCCCCGCGTCATCAGGCCCTCCTGTCCCGTCTTGACCTCGACGCTCCGGCCCTGGCCGTGGACGCGAACCGCGCCTCGGGTCACCCGCACGGAGCCCTGGTCGTCGGAGACGGTGAGCAGAAACTTCGTCCCCACCACTTCGACGACACCCATCGGCGTCTCGTAGCGCGCGTTGGGGCTGCCGGGCTGAGGCTGGACCTCGGCCAGCAGCTCGCCCCGCCGAAGCTCCACCGTACGCCCGCGCTGACCGATGACGATCTCCGTGTCCTGATTGAGCGTCAGGGTGGAACCGTCGCTGAGGGTCAAGCGCGTTCGAGTGCGGGCGTCGGTCACCACCCGGGAGCCGGAGGGCAGCCGCACCCCTTCGGAGACGGCCGTGAGCGCGCCGCCGCTTGCAGCGGACAGGCCCGAGCGCGCCGTCCCATCGGCGGCACGCACGACGGCCGCGACGGTCGCACCCAGACCGCCACCGGCGCCGACCGACCCGCCCTCCCCCGACCGAAAGGCACCCAGCCCCCAGACCAGAGCCAAGGCCGCCGCGGCCACCAAACCGCTCGCGGCCACACCGAGGACGATCCACAGCCCTTTCTTGCCCTGCTTCGAGGCCCCCGGCAGAGCCGACGGGGCTTGCTCCGGACGCTCCGACGCAAAAGCGCCCACCTCCACCGGTCGCGGGCCCGCAACCTCCGGCGCTTCCGGCCGTTCGGCGGCGACGGGCGCCTCATCGGCGGTGGCTTCGCGCGCATCGAGGGCCGCCCACAGGCGCGCCTCCAGGTCCGTCGGCAGCTCGAAGTCGGCCCCGGCGTCGGCGACCCGGGCCGCCGCACGCTGAGCTTCGAAGAGCAGGTCCCGCGCCTCGTCGGAATCCGCGAGGGTCTCCGCCCAGCGCTCGAGGGTGTCCGGGTCCCCGTCAACCAGGAGCGCGAGCTCGTCGGCGAGTGCTTCATGCTTCGGATTCATCAGACGACCTCCGGGACCTTCTTGGAGAGGAGCGCGCGCAGCTTCATCAGGGCGCGCGACGTTCGTTTGCGAGCGGCCGCTTCATCGATGCCGCAGATGTGCGCGATCTCGCGGTAAGACAGCTCGCTGCCGTAACGCAGCAGCACCGCCTCCCGCTCGGTCGGCTTGAGGTTCGCGAGAGCGTCGCGGACGCGACGCCCGTGGCGGCGTCGCTCGGCGAGCTCGTCGGGGAGGCGCGACTGCGCCTGAGCGTCGTGGATCAGCTCGAGACGCCTCTGACGCCGGGCGCGTTTCGCAAGACGCCGGGCACAGATGCGTCGGGCGATGCCCAGCAGCCACCCACGCACGGACCCTTCGCCGCGGTAACTGGGGAAGGCGTCGTAGGCGGCGAGGAGGGCCTCCTGTACCGCCTCCTCGGCCTCCGCCTGGCTCCCCAACAGCGCCATGCACAGGCGCCCCAGGACCGACCCATGCTCACGCGCGCAGGCGGCGATCGCCTGGCGCGCGTCGCCCGCCCGAATCAGCGCCACGATCGGATCGTCCGAGCCCGGCGCTACGAATGCTCCCGCTGCCATCACATCCCCCAGTGACCGCGGCGACCCGGTTCGTGACCGAAAAAATCCGCGGCAGTCCCGATCTTCCCGAAACGACGTGGGAATTCCAAGGTGCTGGAGTGCCGCTGGAGCCTCGGCGCTCTCGGCAAGAGCGGCCGACCGCTCGACAAGATGCCGGCGCGAGGTTCTCGACAACGTGCCGGTTCGAATCTTGGACGGGCACCCGAAGCACGCCGACGCACGCCCCTTCGGATGCGACGATGCGGCCCCGATGGAGGTGCGCCGCCGAGGCCACCGGCCGGGTCGCGGGTGCGGCGCCTCACGAGGAGCGCTAGGGTCTCGCCGTGCGCTCGACCTCGCTCCTCGTCCTGGCCGTGGCCGCCTGCGGCGGCTCCCCGCCCACCCCCTCGACCATAGCCTCCGCCACCCCCACCTCGACGGGCCACGAAGCCGCTGAAATCCACGCCGCACCGCCCCCCGACGACGTCGAACGCTACCGGGTCCCCCTCGGTGGCGCGCCGGTACGCGGCGAGGGCCGGCTGGTGACGATCGTGCAGTTCAGCGACTTCGAGTGCCCCTTTTGCGCACGGGTCGTCCCGACGATCGAGCGGCTCCTCGAACGATATCCGGCCGAACTCCGCGTCGTTTTTCGGCACTTTCCCCTGCCCTTTCATCGCCACGCGGAACCCGCCGCCGCCGCGGCCATCGAGGTCCGACGGCAGCTCGGCGACGAGGCCTTCTGGAAGTTCCACGACCGCCTCTTCGCGCAGCCGCAGGACCTTTCGCCCGAGACCCTGGTGCGGCACGCGGCCGACCTCGGCGCCGACCCACAGGCCGTGCGCGCGGCGATCGCGTCCGGCGCTCACCGCCGTGCGATCGACGAAGACCGCATCGACGGGGTGCGCGTGGGTGTCCAGGGCACCCCCGCCCAGTTCATCAACGGGCGGCCCCTCATGGGCGCCCAGCCCTACGAGGCCTTCGCCCAGGTGGTCGAGGAAGAGATCGCCCTGGCCCGCGCGCGCGGCGTCGATCCCCAGAGCGACTGGTACGAGACGCTCCTGGCGGACGCACCGACCTCCGCGGCGCCGGAGCACGCGCGCGAGTCCGAGCCCGACACGACCGTCTACCACGTGCCGGTGGAAGGCGCTCCGACACGGGGGCCGGACCACGCCCGGATCACCCTCGTGGCGTTCACCGACTTCCAGTGCCCGTTTTGTGGCCGGGCCGTCGCGACCCTCGACGAGCTCCGGGAGCGCCTGGGGGACGACCTTCGGGTCGTGGTCCGTCACTTCCCGCTGCCCTTCCACACCCATGCGATGGGCGCCCACGAAGCGGCGCAGGAGGCCTACGCCCAAGGTGGCGACGAGGCCTTCTTCGCGATGCACGACCGCCTCTTCGCCAACCAACGAGCCCTCACCGAGGCGGATCTCGAAGGCTACGCAGCCGAGCTCGGTCTCGACGTCGACCGCTTCCGTCGGGCCATGCGCGACCACCGCCACCAGGCCCGCGTCGAGGCGGACATGGAGCTGGGACGCCGCCTCGGAGTCCAAGGGACACCGACGTTCTTCTTGAACGGGCGCCGACTCCTGGGCGCCCAGCCCATCGAGCGCTTCCTCATCCTGGCCGACGAGGTGCGTGCCGAGGCCCAGGCGGCTCTCGACGCCGGCACGGCGCCCGAAGCGCTGTACGCGACGCTGATCGCCGACGGGGTGCGCGAGGTGGACGCCGTCCCACGGCGTCCTGCACCCACCGCACCCACCGTGCCCGATGAGCTTCCGAGCGAACCGCCGGTTCCGGAGCACGCGCCCCGCCGCGGATCGGCCGACGCCGCGGTCACCATCCAGGTCTTCAGCGACTTCGAGTGCCCGTTCTGCGCTCGAATCAACCCGCGCCTCGAGCGCGCCCTCCGCGACTACGACGGACAGGTGCGCGTCGTCTTC
>JALVDI010000357.1 GCA_027009115.1 Polyangiaceae bacterium
GCTGTCCTCGAGCTGCCGCTCTCGTGCTGCGCGAACCCGCTCGACGATCGCTGGTGGGGGATCGCGCAGACTCGTCAACAGCCGCGCCGCCACGGCCGCTTCGCCGCGCTCGAGCTCATGCTCGATGCGGAGCGTCGTCGCGCGTCGAAGCTGGGCGTGGGCCTCGGGGTTCTCCGGCCAGGCTTCGAGGGCCGCTCGGTAGCCGAATGCACACTCGGCATAGTGCGCCTCCACCGCGGCCTCGTCGTCTTCCTCGATCGCGCGGACCATGAGGCGGGCCGCGTCGTCGGCGCGGGCGGTCAGCCGGCGCGACCCGCGATGTCGAAGGAAATCTTCGAGCGCGCGTTGCAGCTCCTGAGCACTCCCAAAGCGGTCCGCGGGGTCGGCGGCCATGGCCCGCCGCACGATGGCGGCGAGCTCCGATGGCGGCCCATCGGGTATGGGCGGCGGCGAGCGCAGCACGCTCGCGAGGATCCCTCGGAGGTCGTCGCCCTCGTGCGGCGGACGCCCGGTCATGAGCTCGAAGAGCATCGCTCCCACCAGATACACATCCGTCCAAGGGCCGATCCGCGGCTGCTCCCCACCGAGCTGCTCCGGCGCCATATAGCAGGGGGTGCCGGCCATCTGCCGAGCCTCGTGCGCGAGGGGGAAGCGGCCGCTGCCGTCGTCCGCGGTCGCCACCGCGATGCCCCAGTCGAGCACGTAGATCTCCCCGAAGGGGCCTACCATCACGTTTTCGGGCTTCAGGTCGCGGTGCACGATGCCCCGCGCGTGAGCGAAACGCAGCGCTCGGCACACCTCGATGACGATGCGCAGGTTCCACTCGAGGGGATCGTCGGCGCGGTGCAGGTCCTCGATGGCGGCAGGGTCGTGCATCAAGTGCGCCCACTGTTGCCCCTCGATCTTCTTGAGCACGATGCGGGGCCGTCCCCGATCGTCTCGGTCGATATCGTAGACGGGGACGACGTTGGGGTGCTCGAGGGTGCCCGTCACCCAGGCCTCCTGCAGAAGCTGCACGACCGCCGCCTCGCTCTGGACCTCTTCCTTCAGCGTTTTGATCGCGACGTGCCGACCGAGGGCTCGCTGCTCGGCGAGGTGGACCACGCCCATGCCGCCCTCTCCGAGGGTGTCGCCGATCCGGTAGCGGTCGGCGGCGCGCCCGAGCAAATCGAGCACATCGCTGACCCGCCGGGTCGGTGGCACCAAGGTCTGGGTCGGATCGCAAGGCGCCGAGATCGTCGCCAGCGCCGCGTCGATCGTCGCCTCCAGACTGTCGCCGGGCCACCCCATCGAGGTAGAGCCTGCACACAGGCGCTCGGAGGGCGCAAGCGCGGCACCCGGCTTCTGGGGGGGGCGTGGGCGTGAGGCCAGAGCGTCCTTGCCACGAGACAAAGCGAAGGACGTCGCGCTCTGCAACCTGGCGCAGTGAATGCGACCGAACGGCAGGCGCGCGAGTGCCTCCAAGACGGCATGGCGAGGCGCTGGCTGCAGCCGCACATGAGCGGCACCGTTCCCTGCTAGGATGCGCCGATGACCCGGGGGGACGCGAGCGGACGGATCGCACTGGCGGACACGGTCCTTTCGGACGGCCCGTCGCGGACGGGGGTGGCGAGCGCGCCACGTTCCAGCCTCGCCGATCCGGAAGTCCTTGTCGGCGCACGCATCGATCACTTCCAAATCGAGGAGCTCATCGGAGCCGGCGGCATGGGCGCCGTGTACCGAGCCCACGACGTCTCTCTCGACCGCAAAGTCGCGGTCAAGATGATGCGCGGCGCGCTGGCAGCCCAGGCGTACGAAGAACGGCTTCTGCGGGAAGCCCGGGCACAAGCGAAGGTACAGCACCCCAACGTGGTCTCCATCCACTACATCGGGCGCGCGCACGCCCTCGGCGCCAGCAACGCTCCGGCGCCCCTCTACTTCGCGATGGAGTGGGTCGACGGATCGACACTCGAAGACTTCGTCACGCGGGGGGACACCATGGATTCGGAGACGGCCCGCGTGGCGATGCTCCAGGTCGCCCGCGGTCTTCGTGCGGCACAGCGCGTCGGCATCATCCACCGCGACATCAAACCTTCGAACCTCCTCGTCGACAGCGAGGGTACGGTCCACATTGCCGATTTCGGCTTGGCCAAGCCGCTCGAAAGCGACGCCTCCATCACGCAAGAAGGCGCGTTCGTCGGCAGTCCCCTCTACATGGCGCCGGAGCAGGCAAGCGACGATGGAATCGATCACCGTGCGGACATGTATTCGCTCGGCGCAACCTTCTATCATCTACTCGCCGGACACCCTCCTTTCGACGCGAAGTCCGCCATCAAGGTCATCGCCCAGCACGCCACGCGGCCTGTTCCCCCGCTGGCCGAGGCGGCGCCACGGGTCACGGCGCCGCTGCGACGCATCGTCCACCGACTGCTCGAAAAAAAGCCCGAAGACCGCTACGAGGATTACGACGCACTGATCGACGCCCTCCAAGAGGCAGCCGAGGGGCGCGCGCCCCGTGCCGGCTTCTGGATCCGCAGCGCCGCCGTCCTCATCGATGCGGTCTTCGCGGCGATGCTGATCGCGCTCCTCGGCTGGTTTGGTGCGTTCATCCACCTCGGACACGTCACCGTCGGCCACGCCCTCTGGGGTCAGACCCTCGGCAAGCATCTGCTCCGCATCCGAGTGCAACGCGCGGACGGCTCGCGCCTGGGGTGGGGCCGCAGCCTCGCGCGCACGGTGCTCTCCCTGTGGATGCCGATCGCGCTCGGGGTGGCGATCCTCCTCACGGAGGGCTTCGGCGGCCTCATCACCACCATCGAGCAGCTTCGCTTC
>JALVDI010000358.1 GCA_027009115.1 Polyangiaceae bacterium
GTCCGAGACATCCCTGTTGACCCGCCGCCCAGGCGCACCCGATGCTGCGCCCATGAGCGACGGGTACGCACGACCAGCCGACGAAGACGCCCTCATCGCCCTGGTTCGCCGTGCGCGGCGGGACGGTGCAAAGCTACGCGTCCGAGGCTCAGGCCATTCGGTCGACGCGGCGATCTTCACCGACGGATTCGACGGCCGAGGGGTGCCACCGGGCGGGGGCGTGGACGTGCTCCTCGACCACTTCGACCAGATCGCCCTCGCCGAGGACGCCGCCGGCGCGACGGTACGGGTCGGCGGCGGATGCCACCTCGGCCGCGCCCCCTACGGGCCCAGCGGCCCCGCACCGTGGGCCAAGAGCCTCAACTACCGCCTCGAGCGCGCGGGCTGGGCGCTGCCGGACCTCGGCGGCATCTCGCACCAGACCGTCGCGGGCTTCCTGATGACAGGCAGCGCCGGGGGCACGACGCAGTACTCACTCCCGAGCGCGATCGAAGGCATCCGCTTCGTGGACGGCACGGGGACGGTGCACGACGTCGCCCCCGGCGACGAGCTCTTCGAAGCTGTCGGTGTGAGCATGGGTCTGCTCGGGGTCGTGACGGAGGTGCGCTTCCGCCTCGAACCGACCTACGCCATCGTCGGCGACCAGACGACGGTCCGCGTCGACGACCCCTCGGCGCCCGTCGACCTCTTTGCCGCCGACGACGCCCCACGGAGCCTGCGCCGCTTCCTGAAGGAGACACCCTATACACGCCTGATGTGGTGGCCCCAACGTGGTTTCGAGCGGCTCCAGATCTGGCGTGCGGCGCGGATGGGTTGGGTGCCGGGAGAGCAGCCCAAGCCCTACCGCGAGCTCGGGCGCGCGCCCCGTATGGCGGCCCTTGCCGGCTCCCTCATCTACACGGTCGTGGGCAACCTCGATGACGTCCGCGCGATCCCCTCCGCCTTGTCGGACTGGTATGCGGCCCTCGAAGGCACCCTGGACGGCGCCCCCGACCCGAACGCCTGCCTCCCACTCCCGTCGGACGCGCGCCCCCATAGCGCCGAAGAGGTCCTCGCCTGGATCGCCACGCGGCTGCGCTCCCGAGCGCCGACCGAGCCGCTCCGGACGCACCCCCTCGCCGAGCTTCACGACGCGATCGTCGCCGACCTCGACACCATGCTCGCAGCGCTGCCGCCGGAGGCGTTCGGCCAGACGGTGTGGGACCGGGTCGTACGCGCCCTCGTCGGACTCCTGGCGGCCTTGGTCCGCCGCCTGACCGACCGCCCGTGGGTCCAGCGTGCCGCCAAGGTCCTGCGCGCGTCGCTTCCGACGCTCATGCCGCACGTGCTCGGACTCTTCGTCACCGATGGTTCGCAGGTCTTCTACGACGGGTGGCGGTGCGGACTGCCGATGGACAACCAGATGGACGACCGCCTCTGGCCGACGGAGTTCACCGAGCTGTGGATCCCCATCGAGCACACCGCCAAGGTCATGGCAACGCTCCGAGCGCACTACGCCGGCGACGGCACGGCCGAAGGCGCCTACGCCGCCACCGGCGCGTTCTGCTGCGAGGTCTACGCCACCGGGAAGAGTCCTTTCTGGTTGAGCCCCTCCCACGACGGGGACGTGGTGCGCATCGACGTCTTTTGGTTCGGGCGCAACGCCGGCACCCCCGAGGCGTTCTACGCGCCCTTCTGGGACGCACTGCGACCCTTCGGTTTCCGTCCGCACTGGGGCAAATGGCTGCCGCCGCCCTCCCCGGATTGGCGCGCTTACTACCGCGCGAGGTACCCGCAGCTCGATCGCTTCCTGGAGCTGCGTGCGCGCCTCGATCCCGACGGCGTGTTCGCCACGGACTACTGGCGCGCACACCTCGGCTTCTGACGGACGCTCCGGTCAGCCGGTGTTGCGGAGCCCCGCGGCAATGCCCTGGACGGTGACCCGGGCCACCGCCTCCCACGCCTGGCGCACCCCCTCCTCCTTTGCCGTCCGTGCCCGGCGCAGGGCCTCCACCTGAAGATACGAGAGCGGATCGACGTAAGGGTTGCGCAGCTCGATGGAGGCACCGACCACCGGGTCGGAGGCGAGCAGTCGAGGCGCGCCGGTGAGGGCCAGAACCGCTGCGCGGGTACGCTCGTACTCCCTCCGAATGGAGCCGAAGATCCGCCCGCGGACCGCCGCGTCGTCGCAGAGCTGGGCGTAGCGCTCGGCGATGCCGAGGTCGGCCTTGGCGAGGGTCATCTCCACGTTGTCGACGAGGTCCCGGAAGAAGGGCGAACACGCGTAGAGATCCCGCGCCTCGTCCAGCAGCGGCTGCGTGGCCGCCCCGAACCCATACCAGCCGGTGATGACGGCCCGACACTGGCTCCAAGCGAATACCCAGGGGATCGCGCGGAGCCGGGAGAGCTCGAAGGATGCCCCGCCGCGCTTGGCGGGACGGCTGGCGATGTTGAGCTGAGCGATGGTCTCGTAGGGCGTCGCCCGCAGGAAGAACGGAACGAGCCCGGGATCGTCGACGAGCTCGCGGTAAGCCCGGTGGCTTCGTCGCTCGAGCTCCTCGACGAGCGCGCGGGGCTCGCAGGGCGGCGCGAGCTCCCCGAAACGTGCCTCCCACCGAGTCAGGAGCGCCGCCCCCACGGTCTGCTCCAGGTAGCGCACGGCGAGGTCCGGGTTGGCGAAGTGATGGGCGCGGACCTCGCCCTGTTCGGTGAGCTTGGCGTCGCCGGAGAAGACCTCCGGGGGCAGCGCGCGGAGCGCCCGGTAGGTCGGTCCTCCGCCGCGGCTCGTGGAACCCCCGCGCCCGTGGAACACGCGCAGCACGATCCCGTGCTCGGCGCAGGCCTCCGTCGCCGCTCGCTGCGCGTCCAGCACACCGACGCGGCTGGCCAGCATGCCCGCTTCTTTCATCGAGTCGGAGTAACCAACGAGGAGCTCTTGACGGTCGTCGCGGCGCCTCAGGTGTTCCCGGTAGCCCTCGTCAGCAAAGAGCGCCGTCAAGATCGGTCGGGCCGAACGCAGCGCCGGCCGCGTCTCGAGCAGAGGCACCAGATCGAGGTGGTCGGCGAGCCCGTAGAGCTCGGCCAGCCGCAGTGCCTCGAGCACGTCGGCCTCGGACTCGGTCATCGAGAGGATGAAGGCCGGCACGGCCCGCCGACCGAAGCGCGCGTGGAGCCGCCCGACGGTGTCGAAGAGCGACAGGAGCCGCTTGGCCTGAGCCGAAAGGCCCTCCTCGGATCGCGGCAAGCGCAGCCGGCGCAACGCCCGACGTCGCTCCGCGGGGGCGCGCGTCGGGTATTCGGGGTCGCCCAGGAGCTCGGCGACGACGGCGCGCACCACCCGGCTGTCCTCGCGCACGTCCAGGGGAGCGAGCACGAAGCCGAAGGTCCGCACCCGCTGAAGGAAATCCAGGAGTCGATCGTTCGGCAACGCCTGGGCATGGGCGCGCTCGAGCACCCGGCGGATCGTCGTCAGGTCGCGCACGAGCTCGTCTGGGCGGGCGTAGGCTCCAGCCGCAAACGTCCCCGTGCGCCGCAGACGCTCCCGCACGAAGCTCAGCAGGCGTCGCAGGGGCTCGTCGGGGTTGCGCCGCTCCACGATGGGCACGATCTCCGGGACGGCCTCCGCCGCGCCGGCAAGGGCCTCCTCCAGCTCAGGATCCGCCGGCAGGCGCGAGGCGTTCGCCGCCAGCGGATCGACGAGCTCGTCGACGTCCCGCAGGTAACGCTCAACGCATATCCAGCGGTGCATCTCCAGGGTCCGCTCCATCACCCCGTCGGTCACGAAGGGGTTCCCGTCACGGTCGCCCCCCATCCACGATCCGAAGCGCACCACGGTTGGAAGCTCGGTGGGCTCGACCTGTCCGAAGCTGCTGGCGAAGGCGCGGTGGAGCCGGCGGCTCAGGCGGGGCACGGCGTCCAGCAGGACGTGGCGCAGATACCAGAGCCCGGCCTTGACCTCTTCGAGGACCGGGGGACGCTCGGGGCGCTCGGTCGCCGCTTCCCACAGCGCCTCGACGCTGGCCCGGAGCTCCCGGAGCGCCTTGCGCTCTTCCGTTGGGGTAAGGATTCGACGGTCGCGGTCCTCGAGGACCCGGCGCACGTCCGACAGGAGCCGCTCGGTCGTCCGGCGCCGCGCCTCCGTCGGGTGCGCCGTGAAGACGAAGCCGAGACGAACGTCCTCGAGGCAGGCGAGGATCTGCGCTCGGGTCGCCCCGCGCTCGACTAGCTCGGCGAAGACCGCATCGAGGGATTCGGGGACGCACACACCGTCGATCTCCCGCTGGCGCAGCGTCCGGGTCCGGTGAACGTCCTCCGCCTGATTGACGAGCTGGAAGTAGAGTGTGAATGCTCGAGCCACCTCGAGGGCCACCTCCGGAGCCATCGCGCCGACTTCGGCAGCGAGCCGCGCGGCGGCATCGGCGTCGCCGTCCCGCGCCGCCTTGGCGGCCAAGCGCATGGACTCGACGTGTTCGAAGAGCTCCTGGCCCCCGTGCGCTGCGAGGACAGCGCCCAGAGTGTCACCGAGGAAGCGGACATCGGTCGAAAGGGTCACGGACGAGACGCTACAGCACATCTCAACAGCGATCGTCGATCGATTCGTAGACTGGGCGGGACCGCTGGCGCATCCGCGAGCCGAAGGAATGCCGAGCATTCTCGAGGGGAAAGGGCACAGGCCGTGCGCAGGCCGCACGCCGGCGGCGAGGGGCTTGGAGCTGGGCAGACCGGCAGGGTGCCCCTGCGTGACGCACGCCCTGGGTGATGCACGCCGGGCAGGGGCGCCAGGCCAACGCCCTGGGACCGTCCGGCAAAAAAATCCGGCCCGGAGCGAGCTCCGGGCCGGAAAGCCGGTCGGGGCGACTGGATTCGAACCAGCGACCCCCACACCCCCAGTATGGTGCGCTACCAGACTGCGCTACGCCCCGGCCGAGCCGCGGATGCGGCGGGGGAGGCGCAACATACACCGGCGCGCCGAGAGGGCAAGGGAAAAGCGCGAGGCAGGCGCAACCAGTTGAGATCCGAAGTGAATCGTGCTTCCATCGTGGCCGCCATGACGAAGGCCGAGATCATCGACGCGGTGTACGAGAAGGTCGGGGGCTTCTCCAAGAAGGAGGCCGCCGAGGTCGTCGAGGCTGTCTTCGACACGATGAAGGAAGTCCTCGCCGACGGCGAGAAGATCAAGATCTCGGGCTTCGGCAACTTCGTCGTGCGACAGAAGAAGGAGCGGGTGGGACGCAACCCGCAGACCGGCGCTCCGATCCCCATCGCGGCCCGGCGAGTGCTGACCTTCAAGCCCAGCCAGGTGCTCAAGGGCATCCTCAACCCGCACAAGAGCCGCGCCAAGAAGGCCGCCCAGCCACCCCGAGAGACGCCCCCGGAGGTGAGCTCCCAAGTCGAGGTCGCGGTCGTGGCCAGCGCCTCGACGGCCGGCACCGCCTCCAGCGACTCCAGCAGCGAAAGCTGAGAGCCCGCGGCCCTCGCCCAAAGAGCACCGCTCAGCGAAGGGCTCACCGAAGGGTGGCGCCGTGGGCGCGCCGAGCCGCCGCGAGGACCTTCCCGTGCACTTTGTCGACCTGCTTGTCGGTGAGGGTCCCCTCCGGATCACGGTAGAGGATGCGTAGACCCAAAGCCTTACGCCCCTCCGCCAGGGAGCCGCCCCGGAAGAGGTCGAAAACCCGCACGGACTCGGCGAGCCCCCCCGCCGCCTGCCGCACCGTCTCGATGAGCGCCGCTGCGGTGACCTCTTCGGCGACCTCGAACGAAACGTCTCGGCTCACCCCGGGGAAGCGCGAGGGAGCTCGCGCCGAAGGCACTCCGGCGGCGTCGATGGCACCGCGCAGCGCCTCCACCTCGACCTCGCCGTAGAGCGCGCGGCACTCCAGGTCGAGATCCGCGGCGACCTCCGGGTGGAGCTCGCCCATGAACCCGACCGCTCGCTCGCCCACCCGCAGGCGCCCGCGCCGCTTCGGGTGCAGGTAGCGCTCGGCATCCAGGGAGTCGTCGAGCACGACCTCCAGTGCCGCCCCCAGGGCTTCGGCCACGTACTCGAAGGCACCCTTGAGGTCGTAGAAATCCACGGGCCGCGACGGCCCCAGCCACCGGTGCCGTCGCCCGGCCAAGAGCAAGCCGAGGACCGTCCGCTCCTCGGGCAGTGCATCCCCCGGTGCGAAGACGCGCCCTAGCTCGAAGAGCCCGACCTCGTCGACCTGGCGATGCAAGGAGCGGACGGCCGCCGCCGCCAAGCCCGGCAGGAGCGACGTTCGGAGCACGGAGCGGTCCTCCGAGAGCGGGTTGCGGAGGGGCACGGCATCCGTTCGGACCCGGGCCCGCGCCAGATCTGAGGGCGCGACGAAGGCGTAACTGATGGCTTCGTGCAGCCCCGCGTTCGCCACGGCCTCTCGCAGGCGGCGCTCGAACAGGATCCGTGCGGGCGTCCCCGCCCGAGAGGGCGACACCCGCGGCACGACGTACCCGATCTGCGCGTACCCGCGGACCCGCGCGATCTCCTCGACGAGATCGGCCTCGCCCGACGCCGGATAGGCCGCGAGGTCCGGGCGCCAGCTCGGCACGCGGACGGTGAGCGAGGCGTCGGAGGCCTCCTCGATCTCGCACCCGAGCGCCTCCAGCACGCCGCGCGCCTCATCCCAAGGGACCTCGACGCCGAGGATCCCACGAACGGTCGGGCGCCGCAGCACGACCCGGCGTGGTTCGATGGGCGCGGCGACGACGTCGATGGCGTCCCGAAGGGCGATGGCCTGGGTCCCTGCGATGAGCGAGGCGGCACGGGCCAGCACCCGCGGCACATCCTGAGGGTCGACGCCGCGCTCGAAGCGGTGGCTGGCGTCCGTGTGCATCCCGAGGCGCCGAGAGGTCCGCCGAATGCCCCGGGGCTCGAAGTAGGCGCACTCGATGACGACGTTCCTCGTCGCGTCGTTGATCTCGCTGTTGGCTCCGCCCATCACGCCGGCGATGGCGACAGGACGCTCGGCGTCGCAGATGAGCAGATCGTCGCCGCCAAGCCGCCGCTCCTCCCCATCCAGAGTCGTGAGCGTCTCGCCCTCGCGGGCCGTCCGGACGACGATCCGAGGACCGGCCAGCTTCTCCCAATCGAAGGCGTGGATCGGGTGACCCGTCTCCAACATCACGAGGTTCGTCGCGTCCACGACGTTGTTGATCGCCCGGAGGCCGAGTACGTGCAGCCGATAGCGGACCGCAAAAGGCGAGGGGCCCACCCGCACCCCGACCACGAAGGCTGCGCCGTAACGGGGACATCGCTCGGGAGCGTCGATCCGAACCTCGAAAGGACCGGCCGGCGTCGACTCCAACGCGACCTCCCGCCCTCCCTCCCAGGGCAGGAGGATCCGATGGTCCGATGGAGGAACCACGGAGGCGGCGCCCTCCGCCCAGAGCGCCGGAGCGGGCACCGCGGGGACTTCGAAGGGCACCCCGTAGGCAGCCGCGAGATCCCGAGCGATGCCCAGGTGCCCCAGACAGTCCGGCCGGTTGGGGGTCAGCCCGATCTCGTAGACCACATCGCCGACTGGCAAGGCCTCGGCCAGGGGCGTGCCGGGCACGGCGGCCTCCGGGAGCACCACGATGCCCTCGCCATCGGCGCCGATGTCGAGCTCCGGCTCACTGCAGATCATCCCCCGGCTCTCGACGCCGGCGATGGTCTTGGGCGCCAGCTCGACGAGAGCGCCCTCCTTGCCGATGGGAAGCTGCGCTCCCACCCGGGCGAAGAGCACCTTGCCGCCGACGTCCGGGACGTTCCGGGCGCCGCACAGGACGGTGACGGTCTCCTCTCCGTCGAAGAGCTCCACGACGGTGTACTTGTCCTTCGTGGCGTGGGGCGTGCGCTTGCGGATCTCCCCGACGACGACCCCCGGGGGCGGGACGAATCGGTGCAACGCCTCCACCTCGAGACCGAGGGAGGTGAGCTTGTCGGCGAGCTCGTCGGGCGCGGCGTCCACACCGCAGAGCTCTTGCAACCATCGATGACTGGCGAGCATGGGCTTTCGTTTGCGTCAGGAATTCGCTCGGGGAGTTCGCGTCAGAACGACGCCAGAAAGCGGACGTCGTTGTCGAAGAGCAGCTTGATGTTGGGGATCCCGTACTTGACCATCGCGATGCGATCGATCCCCAGGCCGAAGGCGAAACCGCGGACCTTCTCTGGGTCGTAGCCGACATTCTCGAAGACCTGCGCGTGGATCATCCCGCAGCCGAGGATCTCCATCCACTCCCCGCCGGGGCGCCGCACGTCCACCTCGGCCCCGGGCTCGACGAAGGGGAAGTAGCTTGGCCGGAAGCGCACCTCGATGTCGGCGCCGAAGAGGCGCTCGAGGAACACCCGCAGCACGCCTTGGAGGTGCGTGAACGAGACCTCCTCGTCGACCAAGAAACCTTCGAGCTGGTGGAACATCGGCGAGTGGGTGCGGTCGTCGTCCCGACGAAACACAGCGCCGGCGCTGACGATCGCCAGCGGCGGTGGGCGCCTCGACATCTCGCGGATCTGTACCGTCGAGGTGTGGGTACGCAGCAGGGTCGTCACCGGGTCGCCTTCGTCGGTGTGGGTGAGGAAGAAGGTGTCCTGCATGTCCGTCGCCGGGTGGTCCGGCGGGAAGGCGAGCATGTCGAAGCAGCGCTCGTGGGTGTCCGCTTCCGGCGCGTCGGCGACCTCGAAGCCAAGGGAGGTGAAGATGTCGAGGAGCTCGTGCTTCACCCGAGTGATCGCGTGCAGGTGCCCCGGCGGGACCTGACGGCCGGGGAGGGTCGGGTCCAGGGCCGGGCCCGTCAGCTCGGCCTCGAGCGCGGCCCGCGCGATCGCCTCCAGCCTCCCCTCGAAGAGCTGGGCAATCTCGGCCTTGAGCGCGTTGGCGGCCCGGCCCAGCTCTCGGCGGCGGTCCGCGGGCACTTCGCGCATCCCCTTCATGAGCTGGGTGAGCCGCCCGTTCGGGCCCACCAGGCGTGCGTTGGCCGCGCGCAGCGACTGCTCGTCGGCGGCGCCCTCCAGCGCTTCACGGTACTCGGCGCGCACGGCGCGCAGGCCTGTCTCGAACTTCTCGACCGGGTCCATGGGCCCTCTCTCTCTAGAGCGTATCTCAAAACCCCTCGTCGCCGCTCCGCGGCCTGCGCACGCCCTCTGCCGCCATCCTCTCAGCTCGACAAGGCTCGACATTCCCTCGCCTCGCGGATGCGCCAGCGGTCCCGCCCAGTCCACGGATCGATCGACGATCGTTCTTGAGATACGCTCTAGCACAGCACGTCCCGCCGCCACGCAGCGCCGCGACGGACGAAAGAAGGCGAGGCAAAACGCCCCGCCTTGTCTTGTCTCTCGAAACGACGGCTCAGGAACGCACGGCGTCGACGACGGCCTTGAAGCCCCCGGGATCCCGCAGCGCCAGGTCCGCGAGGATCTTGCGATCCAGCGCGACGTTCGCCTTCTTGAGCGCGGCGATCAGCCTGCTGTAGGTCGTGCCGTTCGTGCGGGCGGCCGCGTTGATGCGGGCGATCCACAGGCGCCGGTAGTAGCGGCGGTTCTCACGCCGGTGCCGGTAGGCGTCCTCCCAGGCGTTGTGGACCTGCTCGATGGCGGTCCGGAAGAGGCGCGAACGGGCGCCGTAGTTGCCCCGGGCCTCCTTCAGAATCTTCTTGCGACGACGGCGGGCCTTGAAACCCCTCTTTGCGCGCGGCATCGGTGAGCTCCTTTCAGAGGTAGGGCAGGAGAAGCTTGATGCGCTTCTCGTCCGCGGGGTGGACCATGTCGTTCTTACGCAGGCGGCGGCGCCGACCCGGCCCCTTGTCCCCACGCATCATGCGGTGCTGCTTCCCCGCCTTCGACCGGCGGATTCGACCGGAGCCGGTGGTCTTGAACCGCTTGGCGGCCGCTTTCTTCGTCTTCATCTTGGGCATTTGGACTTCCTCGGTGAGCTCCCGGGGCCAGCGCGGACGCGGCTGGGAGCGGAAGGGCTCGCTGGTATGGGCGACCCACGGGCCGGTGTCAAGGCCGCGGGCGCCCCCCTTCCGCGCGCTACTCGGCCTCTCGCTGCCCCGAGGTCCCGCTCTGCGGCCGCTTGCGGGTGACCTTTGGTCCGCCGCTCGAGCCCCCGCGTTCGGGCTTCTTTCGAGGCGCCAGGATGGTGGTCATCGTGCGCCCCTCCATCCGAGGATGCGTCTCGATGAGCGCGATGTCGTCGACCGCCTCGGTGATGATGTCGATCTGGCGACGAGCGGTCTCCGGGTGGGTGATCTCGCGGCCGCGGAAGCGCACCGTGAGCTTCACCTTGTTCCCCTCTTCGAGGAAGCGGCGAACGTGTTTGACCTTGAACCCGATGTCGTG
>JALVDI010000359.1 GCA_027009115.1 Polyangiaceae bacterium
GGCAGGTGGATGAAAGCGGCGGGGGCGACGCGCCGGCCGCTCGGAGCGACGGAGCGACGCACTTCGACATGCTTGGGCTGCACCACCTGGCCGACATCGATCGGGAGGGGCTCTTCGTCGACTTCGGGACCGCGGGTCGCTTCAAGTACACGAGCGGCAACTGGAACAGCGGCTGGGGGCAGGATGGGACGCGGGGCGCGACGACCTACTCGCGCATGGGCGCCATGGGTCGCATCTACTTCGACGTGCGCGAGCCGGGTGCCCTCGAGCTGCATCTCAAGGTTCGCAACGTCGGCGGCGGGCCCCTGCTGGCCTTCATGAACGGCGCGACCCTCCGCGAGAACGAAGTCGAGCCGGGCGCCTTCCGCGACGTCGTCATCCGTGTTCCGGCGGAGCACGTTCGCTCCGGCGAGAACTACTTGCTGCTGCGGGGCACCGAGCGGCGTACGATCGATGGCGAAGAGGTCAGCTTCGAGGTGGCCGAGCTGCACGTGACCCGCGGGCCCCGTTCCGAGGGCTGGGCGGCTCCTCGGCGCCTGCGTGGGCCCATCACCGTCGGCGGCCAGGAGCGCGACGCTCTGCGCATCCCGGAGGGCGCGCGCCTGAGCTGGTATCTGGAGGTCCCCGCCGAGGCCACGCTGGCGATTCGCCATGGCGCGCCGGCCGCGGGCGCTCGCCTACAGGTCCAGGCGACCCCGGAAGGCGGCCGCACCGTCGAGATCTTCCGCGGTGAGGTGGGCCCGCGGTGGGCCGAGGCCTCCCAATCCCTCGCTTCCCTCGCGGGCAAGATCGTGCGCGTCGACGTGTCGGCTCACGGCGGCGACCTCGCCCTGAGCGACTTGCGCGTCGTGACGCCAGCGGTGCCGCTGCCTCGTCTCGGCACCGACGAGGCGCCGCACGCCCGCAACGTCCTCGTGCTCACCATCGACACGATGCGCGCGAGCAAGCTCCGGCCCTACAATCGCCGCAGCCGGGTCGCGACCCCGGCGATTGACCGCCTCGCGCGGGAGGGCACGCTCTTTGAGCGAACGCAGTCACCGGAGAACTGGACCAAGCCCGCGGTCGCTTCGATCCTGACGAGCTTGTTCCCTGCGACCCACGGCGCCAAGAACGACGCCTCGCGGTTGCCGCACAGTGCCCTGACCCTCGCCGAGGTCTACCAGCAGAACGGCTTTGCGACCGCGAGCTTCATCGCAAACGGTTATGTCTCACGCGCATTCGGTTTCGATCAGGGGTGGGACCACTACACGAACTACATTCGGGAGCGGAAGAACACGAACGCCTCGAACGTCTTCGCCGAGGCAGCGGAGTGGATCGAAGCGCACAAAGACGAGCGTTTCTTTGCCTATGTTCAGACCATCGACCCCCACGTCCCCTACGACCCTCCGGACGACATCCTCCGCATCTACGACCCTCGGACGGACTACGACGGCATCGTTCAGAACCGGCGCACGCACCTCTTGCTCGAGGACGCCAAGAAGCGTCCGCCGCGGGTGACCTTCACCGAGAGCGACATCATCCGGCTCGAGGCGCTCTACGACGGTGAGGTCGACTACCACGACCGACACCTGGCCCGCTTCCTGACGAAGCTCGAGGAGCTCGGGGTGCTCGACGACACGATCTTCGTCGTCACGAGCGACCACGGCGAGGAGTTCAACGACCACGGGTCCTGGGGTCACGGGCATTCGATCTTCCAGGAGCTGCTGCACGTGCCCTACATCGTCCGTTACCCGCGGCTCGTGCGCGCGGGGGCCCGAGTTCCGCACGTGGTGAGCACGATGAGCATCGCTCCGACGGTGCTGGAGGCGACGGGGCACGAGGTCCCCGAAGTCTTCGAAGGGCGCAGCGTCCTGCGTTTCTTGCGAGGCGCGAGCGAGCCCGGCCCCTGGGTGGCGTTCAGCGACTTTCAGGAGAATCGCCGCGTCATCCGGGGCGGGGACTGGAAGCTCGTGCTCCGCTCCAGCCTGACCTATGTGCTCTTCGACCTCGCTCACGACCCGGGCGAGCACCACGAGGTCGATCCGCGCCGGCACCCCATCGCCATGCGCTACCTGCGGGTCCTCAGCGGGCAGCTCCTCGGGGCGCAGGACCGTTCGCGTTGGCTCACCGGCGGCGCCGGGCCCGCCCGCGTCCAGGCCGAAACGACGGAGATGACCCTCGAGCTCTGTCAGCAGCTCGTGGCGCTGGGCTACATGGACTGCACCGCCCAGTTCCCGGACGCGATCTGAGCGGCTCCTTGGAGGCGCCATCCCTTGGGCGGCGTCGGTCTCCTTATAGGAGCTGTCCGCTTGGTGTCAGCGCTGGGCCAGGCTGTTGCTGGTCCATGTTCCGCGCCACGGCCAAGAGGGCCGCGTACATGGCGAAGGCGAAGAGGATCGAGCGGCGCAGCCTCGGGGAGAAACCACGAACCTCCAGAGTCGTACTGCCCACGACGAGGTTTCCGTTCGGGTCGAAGGCGGCGAGGACTCCCCTCGGTGAGGCGAGACGTGTCCCCGCGGGGTCGATGGACACCGAGTCCAGCCGACCGGCGAAGTAGATGCGGCCTTGGGGCGTGAGCCGGCCGATCTCGCTGTCGTCTACGTTGAGGAGGCGGCCGTCCACGGTGAATTTCCCGACCCTCTGCCCGTTCTCGAGGAAGCTGCCGTCGGTTCGTACGTCGATGACGCCCGTGGCGGTGTAAATCGTGAAGTCCCCAAGCGGCAGCACGACTCCCTCGGCCGATCCCTGCGTGAGTTGAACCGCCGCGGGTTGAACCGCCACGGGTGGAACCGGCGCGGGTTGAACCGGCGCGGGTTGAACCGCGCCTTGCATGGTAGCCGGAGTGGCCGGGGCTCCCCCGCATCCGAGCGCGACGAGGGCAACTCCGACGGAGGAGGCGAGCGAGGAGGGAGGACGGGACATGGAGCTTAGCGGAGCAGTGTGTTGGAGGTGGAGGAGGGCGACAGAGAGGTCCTGAGGGTATGCTAGCTAGTTACAATGGGGCCTGGGGTGTCGCAAGATCGGCTCGGAGTCGCGGCGGCCTGGCGCTCCATGGCTGCGGGCTCTGTTCTCGACGGACCCCGCGTGCGAGTTTCGGGCGCTCCACCTGTCTTCCGGGGCGGCTTCAGGCTTTGCTCTGGAGGAGAGGGTTTGCTTTCGACGAGCTTGCTCCAAAGGAGGGCTTGCTGCGGGCTGGCAGTACCTTCAGACCTCGAGCATGGCAGAGCTACACGCGACACAGGTCCAGACCATCGATGGGGCGACCACCACCTTGGAGGCCTTCGAAGGCAAGGTTCTCCTCATCGTCAACACCGCGAGCCAGTGCGGCTTCACGCCTCAGCTCGGCGAACTCGAGGAGCTCTACCGTCGCTACCGCGACCGCGGCTTCGTGGTCCTGGGGTTTCCCTGCAATCAGTTTGGTGGCCAGGAACCGGGCACCAACGAAGAGATCGCAGGCTTCTGCCAGAGCAAGTACGACGTGACCTTTCCGATGTTCGGGAAGATCGAGGTCAACGGTCCGGGGGCGCATCCGCTCTTTCGGAAGCTGAGCAAAGCCGCCCCCGGTCTGATGGGAAGCGAGCGGATCAAATGGAACTTCACGAAGTTCCTCGTGGACCGAGCCGGGAACGTCGTGCATCGATACGCGCCCACGACGAAGCCGTCCAAGATCGGGGCGGACATCGAAGCGCTCCTTTAGCGGCCCGCTGAAAGCACCTCTCCGCGCGCTTAACGCCCGAGACCACGCCCTTTCGCGGCGCATCGCGTCTCAAGAAACCTTCCCGTTCGAGAACCTTCGAGATTCCTTCGTCATGCTGCATCAGGCGAGGGGCATCCTCGCGATCGCGATGAATCGCGGTCGGCACTGGTGGAGTAAGAAACCCCATCTCAAAACCCCTCGTCGCCGCTGTGCGACTTGCGCACGCCCTCTGCCGCCACCCTCTCGCCTCAAGGATGCTCGGCAGTCCCTCGCCTCGCGGATGCGCCACCGGTCCCGCCCAGTCTACGGATCGACCGACGATCGCTGTTGAGATGTGCTGTAACCTCCTCCTGTGGAGCCCGAACGCCAGGTCGAGATTCAGCTCGGCCACCTCTGCAACAACCGCTGCGTGTTCTGCGTCAGTGGCCAGCGTACGCAGATGGGCGAGGCGCGACCGCTCCCCGTCGCGCCGGCTCTCGAACGCATCTCCGAGGCGCGGGCGGCGGGTCACACGAAGATCACCCTCCTCGGTGGCGAACCCACCTTGCAGCCGGGCTTCCTCGGGGTCGTCGCGCACTGTGCGGCGCTGGGCTTCGAGGAGGTCGTCGTGTTCACGAACGGTGTCCGGACCGCCAGGGCGGAGTTCATCGACGCCGTCCTGGCGACGGGAGCGAAGGTGACGTGGCGCATCTCCATCCAAGGGGGGACCGAGGCTGCGCACGTCCGCACGACAGGCAAGCCGCGTTCGTTTCAACGGATCTTGCGGACCCTCGAGAACCTGCGGGCGCGCGAGGCACCCGTCACTGTCAACATGTGTGTCGTCGCCTCGAACATCGACTCGGTCCCGGCGTTCCCCGAGCTCGTCGAGCGCTTCGGTATTCGGCAGCTCCACCTCGACCTCATGCGACCGCTCGACGCGGGGAAGCGAACCGAGACGGAGCTGAGGGCCATGATGCCCCGTCTGAGGGAACTGGTCGCTCCCCTGTCCACGATGATCGCGGGCTTCGAGGCACGTCTGCCTGGCTTCGATGTCAACATCGGCAACCTCCCGTATTGCGTCGCTCCGCACCTCGCGCCCTGGATACACCACGACGGGTCGATGACCCAGACCGTCGCGATCGACGGCGACGATCGGTTGAGCCGTCCCTGGAACAAGTACCTCACCAAGCGCCGAGACAAGATCAAGCCCGACCGCTGCCGGGAGTGCGTCTTCGACGACGCCTGCAGCGGCGTCTTCGAAACCTATGCGAGGATGCACGGCACGGACGAGCTTGTGCCCGTCAGTTCCTCACAGCTCGCAGGCGCCGACCCGGGGGGTCGCCTGCTGGCCCGCCGTCTACGGCCGCTCACCCGGGCGCTTCGGGCACGCGGCTTCGACTGCTGGGAGCGCGGTGCCGCCGAGATCGAGGTGGCGCGGGATGGGGGGCGCTTCGTGATCGCGCGGGAAGCCGGCCCGGCGAGGTGCCGTGACTTCGGGATCACCGTCGCGGCGTGCCCTGATCCAGCCGACGCGCTCGTCGAACTCGCCTCCCTCCTCGACCAAGACTACGGCACGATCGTGCCCCTCGCCTGCCCCCCGTCGGAGCGAACGATTGCCGCGCGGCTGCGACGTCTGAGCGACGCGGCGCCTTTCCCGAGGTTGCGCTGGCGACGCACCGAGGTTCGCCCTGGGCGTGCCGAGGCTTGGTTCGACGCGGACGACGGCGGGGGCGCGGTCGTGTGGTTCACCGAAGAGGGACGCCGTGCGGGAGGAGGCTACCGTCCCGTTGGCGAGCCTACGGCGGGGCTCCGGGAGGGCCTCGGCCATGTGCTGCGCGCGCTTCGGCCGCGCCTCGACGCGTCGTCGATGTCCGCCGAGCGAGGCGGCCCAAAGGCGTGAATCGCACATGTGCGAGCGGCCACATGCGCGCCCCAGCGATAGGGCGCGGGTCAGGCGACGAAGGCGCGAAGGGTGTCGCTCTGCGCCGCAAGGCGGAGCTTTCGCAGCGCCAGCGCTTGGAGCTGTCGGATGCGCTCGCGGCTGAGCCCGAACTCACGGCCAATCTCGGCCAGGGTGTGGGCTTCCTGATCGCCAATGCCGAAACGCATTCGAAGGATCTGCTGCTCTCGCTCACTGAGCGTCTCGAGCGCGCTGAGCACGGCCGCGGAGAGGTCGTCGGTGACAAGGGCATCCATCGGCGAGGCGGTGGCGTCGTCCGCGATGAGGTCCCCTAGCTCGCTCGAACCGTCGCTGCCGACAGGGGTCTCCAAGGAGACCGTGTCGCGGGCGATGGCCAAGAGGTTGCGGACCTTCTCGACGGGCAGCGACATGGCCCGCGCGACCTCTGCGGGCGTCGCCTCGCGGCCCAGTCGGGCGGTCAGCCGGCGGCTCGTGCTCATGAGCTTCGTGAGCAGCTCGTGGGCGTGGACGGGGACGCGGATCGTGCGGCCCTGGTCCGTTGCGGCCCGCGCCATCGACTGGCGAATCCACCAGGATGCGTAGGTGGAGAGCTTGTAGCCTCGCCGATAGTCGAACTTGTCGATGGCGCGCATCAGGCCCATGTTGCCTTCCTGGATCAGGTCGAGGAGGGGCAGGCCGCGCTTGAGGTACTTCTTGGCGGTCGCGACCACGAGCCGCAGGTTTGCCTCGACCATCTCCGCCTTGGCCCGCTCCACTCGCGCGTCGGCCGCTTCGATGGTTGCGTGGGCGTCGCGAATGACCTTGGCCTTCACCCCGGACTCGCGCTCGACGCGTTCCCGATCGGCCTTGCGGCGGGTGCTGGCGAGCTTCACCCAGCGGCTCAGATCGTCCCGCAGCGCGCAGAACTCGGCGGTGAGGACGGCGTCCTGAGGGCGGAGCTCACCGGCCTCGACGCGCCGGCGCACTTCGACGAGCTCGGGGCGCTTGATCCGCGTGGCGACGAAGGTCTCCCAGATGATGTCGCGCCCTTTCTCGATCTGCCGAGCGAGCTCCACCTCACCTTCGCGGGTCAAGAGACTGACCGACCCGATCCAGTCGAGGTACGACTGGATCGTCTCGCCGCTGCTCTTGTTCTCCTTGCGCACGCGGCGGGCGAGCAACGTCTCGGCCTGCTTCTTCGTCTCCACCATCGGCACGCCTGCGTTCTCGAGCCGTCGCACCAGCCGCTGGATGGCGCGAGGGTTCGCTGCGCCTTCCGAGGCGAGGGCGTCGCTGACCTCGCTGAAGGTCAAGTAACCTTGTGTTTGACCGTGCGCGATCAGTTCGTCGAGACAGTCCCGTGCTCCCATGTTCAACTCGTCCGCCTTTCGAAACATAAGTCAGTCCTCGCCGAGCCCCGCCGATCCGACCTCGGATGGGTAAGTTGCGCTGGACCGAAGCTGGGATTCAGGCGCGGCGACGTCCGTGCCGAGCCGAGGGTGGAAACGCGACGCGTCGCGGCGTCGGGCCCAGAGCGGGGCCGGAAGGAGGGTTCGAGCTCCGTTCGTTTCAACACCATAGGTCGCCGGGCACCCCGACATTGTTGTCACGGTGGCCGTGAAATCCGTGCACTGTCCGTACACGTGAACCAGGGTCTCTGTTCCGGTTCCCGGCATGGTTTTCTGGCGGCAAATGGGAAAGTGCGGGGTAAATGCTTGGAAATTCAATGGGATGGGCTCTTGCCGGGCGCCCTGCGCCGTGCAGGGTCGCGTCCGTGGTTCTCTTACAGAGCAAGCCGCGCGCCAACGCCCGTGCGTGCCATCCCTGTGACGATGCCGGCCATCGCCCGCAGCTCCCGGGGGAGCGCTCGTAGGAGCTCAGCGCTCCGGGCCGGGCCCGTGTGGGTGTACAGCCCAGTCACCCAGAGCTGGGCTCCGGGGATCGCCGCAGCCAGCTTTGGGGCCTGTTCGAAGGGGATCACGTCGTCGTCCCGACCGTGGGCCACGATCGCCGGACAGTGGACCTGCCGTGCTCGGTCGAGCGGATCGAGGTGGTCCGTAGGCTTCTGAGCCAGCGCGGCTTCCATCCGCTCGACGGCTCCCGGAAGGACGCCGGTCGTCACGAGGAAGGTCTCGGCGTCGCGGCCTTCGAGCCGGCGGGCGGCGAGGGTGCGGGCCCAGGGCGCATAAGCCTCCCGCTTCTTCAGGTGGGGCCGGCCCCAGGTCGTATGCACGTACTCCATCCAGGCGGCATAGAGCCGTTCGGGCTCGTCGACGTCCATGTGCTCGACGAGGTTCATGAACACGACGCACTGGTTCAGTGGGTCGTGCGCTCGTCCCTCGGCGCCGGCGAGGGAGAAGCGGATCGCGTTCCGAAAATCGGCGTAGCCGCCGTAGAGCATCAGGCCCCCCACGTCGTGTCGGCGCGAGGCCAGGTCGATGGCCGGGAGAGAGCCGAAGGAGATGCTGAGCACGCCCGGGAGCCGGTCCGGCGGCCGCTCGGGAGCTTCGAGCAAGGCGTCGAAGGCTCGCTCCGCGTCGCGTCCGAGGGTGGGTTCGACGCGCATGCGGGCGAAGTCGGGGAGGAAAGGCGCCAAGGTGAGCAGGCCCGCGTCCGCCAGCACCCGACAGAAGCGATCGAGTCGAGGATCGGCCGGACCGGCGAAGTGCAGGCCGGGCACGACGAGGAGCGCGCCGGTCACACGGCGCGGCGGCAGGTAGAGCCAGGCCGGGAAGCTCGGTGCACCCGGCCCGGGGGGCACCCAGAGCTCGCGGCGCCGGACTCGGCCGGGGGCTTGCGCCTCAGGCGTCCAGGGACCGAGCCATCGCGCGAGCCGTAGGGCCGCCCTGAGCGTGTTCACGGGGTGGGCTCCACCACCCGCAGGACCCGCCGTGCGGGGACGTCGGTGAAGACTTGGGTCTGGTCGCTGGCGGGCCAGTAGACCTCGACGCGGGCGGCCGTTTCGTGGTCGCCGAGGCCGAAGTGAGGGGTGCCGGGGGTGTGGCCGAGGAACCCGCAGCCGTTGCCGGCGTGCCGCAGCATCGGGGATGCGCTCTCGGTGACCCAGACGCGCACCACGGCGCCGAAGCCATCGTGGTTCGAGACGGTGCCGACCGGTTGGACCGTCAGCCACGCGCGGCCTTCGGAGGCGTCGTTGCGCCAGACCGAGGCTCCTTCGAGGTTGTTCGTGACGAGGAGGTCTTCGTCGCCGTCGCCGTCCAGGTCGGCCGCGACCAGGGCCTTGCCGGCGTGTCGGTCCTCGATGCCGAGGGCCGCGGCGACTTCCGTGAAGACACCGCCGTCGTTGCGCCATAGGCGAAGGTTGTCCGTTGCGAAGCCGGTGTCTTCCGGCGGCCATTGGACGCCGTTCGTCATGGCCAGGTCCAGATCCCCGTCCAGATCGTAATCGAAGAAGGTCGCGCCCCAGCCCCAGCCCCCGTCGCGGACGCCCGCCTCATCCGTCACGTCCGTGAAGCCGCGCTCGCCGTCGTTGCGGTAGAGCCGGTTGCCCGTGTGGCCCCATGGGCAGCCGCGCTCGAACTCGCACTCGCCTTCGTAGAAGACCGAGCTGACGAACCAGTCGAGGTCGCCGTCTCCGTCGTAGTCGCCGAGGGCCGAGCCCATTCCGTTTTCTTCGGTGCCCACCGCCGAGTGCTCGGTACCGTCCGCGAAGGTCCCGTCGCCGTTGCTCCAGAACAGGCGGGTCGCGCCGTAGTCGGCCACCAGAGGGAGGTCGGGCCAGCGGTCGGCGTCGAGGTCGACGAGGTGGGAGGTGAAGCCGAACGCGCCGCCGCGGACGCCGTCCGTGATCGCGACCCCTGCCCGTTCCGTTTCGTCTGCGAAGAAGCCGAGGCCCAGGCGGCCACGGTTGCGGAAGAGGCGGTTGTGGGAGGTCGGCAGATCGAAGACGTAAGGGCGCCACTCGGTCGTGTGCAGATCGAGGAAGCCATCCAGGTCGTAGTCTCCGAAGCACGCGCTCATGCCCGTGTGAGGCCATCGGGGGCTCTCCATGGCGACGCCGCGGACGCGGGCGACCTCCAGGAAGCCCCCCCGTCGATCGTTGCGGAAGAGGAAGGCGCGGTCTTCGCCGACCGTCGTCACGAAGAGGTCGGGGTAGCCGTCGTTGTCGATGTCCCCCCAGGCCGCTCCGTTCGAGAGGTAGACCTCGCCCAGGCCGTCCGGCGTCGCTTCGATGAAGTGTCCGGTGCCGTCGTTCACGAAGAGGAGGTCGTACTCGTCCATGCGCGTCACGTAGACGTCGAGGTCGCCGTCGAGATCGACGTCGCGGACGGCGACTCCCGCCGTCAGCAGGCGCGCGATGCACGTCTCCGCGTTGGGTAGGTAGCAGGAGGGAGGGTAGGAGTCGGTCCAGTGGTCGTAGTCGAGGCCCGCGTCGATCCGGGTGAAGTGCGCCCCCGGTGGAGCGGTCGCGTCCGCTGCCCGGTCCATCGTCGCGTCTTGTCCGGCGTCCTCCGCGGGGGCGGCGTCGCGGTGGGCGTCTGCCCTGGGTGGGGAGGCATCCCTCGGGGGCGTAGGGCTGCCGCAGGCCGCTGCGCTCAGGAGAAGGAGCGGGAGTGCTGCGCTTGAACGCATCTCCCTCTCTATGACGGATAGGCGACGGAAAGAAAACGGGCCGGCACGCGGCCAGCCCGTTTCCACAGTTCGCCCTCGCTGGGAGGGCGGGGTCCGCCGTCAGGGGGCGGGCGTCCAGGTCACCGAGGTCGGAGCCGGGGCGAGGTCGCTCAGACCCATGCGGATCGAGGCGTCGTCGTTGATGAGGCCGACGAAGTCGCCGGGCTCGAGCTCCTTCTGGTGGCCGCTGCCGTAGACGAAGTCGATGCGCCCGGAGGTGTGAAGCACGACTTGCATCTCGACGGGGACACCGGCACCGAAGAAGTCGTACGTCGCGCCACGGAACTCGATGGTGTAGGTGTCCGCGTCGCGGAACGTGCAGACCTCGTCCATGACGAGATCCGTCGCGAAGGGCGCGATCACGTTGGCCTGGCTAGGGGCAAGCGAGGAGCTTCCCATGTAACCTGGCTCGAAGGTGAGCCAGCCGTTGGACGAGATCGTGAACTCCGTGACGGTGTTGCCAAAGAAGGAGAAGGGGAAGGGAGTCCCCGCCGTGAGGTCGAAGGCGCTCGAGATCTCGTCGTCCTCTCCAGCGAGGGTCGCGGTGCCGGTGCCACCCTGGCTCGGGCACACGCTGGTGAAGTCCACCATCGAGGGGGCGACCGAGTAGGGCGGCGGCTCCGCGGAGACGCCCAGGTCGTAGGTTCCACCGGTGCTCGCCATGTCTCGGGCTGCGAACACCAGGCGACCGGAGTCCGGGACGACGACGACGAGCTGTTCGGCTCCGCCAAGTCCGTTGTCGTTGGCGATGTCCACGGGATTGGCCTCGCGGTCGAGGGTCGCCAGCCCGCCATCGACGACACCGTCGAGATTGGTCATGTCGATGGTGATTCGCGAGAACGGCTCGGCGTTGAGCACGTAGCGAACGGAGTCGTCCGCGGGGACGGTTTCTCCGGCGCGCATGACGTCCATGCCCGGCATCACGGTGCCCAGGTCGGTGAAGGGCACCTCGCCGACGATGACGTCGAAGGTCTCGTCCCCGTCGTGGCCTGCGACGTCGCTGACCGAGATCAAGAAGGGCTTGCCCTCCCCGAAGTAGAGGCGCTCGAAAGGTGCACCATCCATCGCGGAGTCCCCGTCTTCGGGCGTGAGCGAATCGTCGAGGACGCCGAACTCTCCGGCCGGGTACAGGCGGAACTCCACCTCCGTGAGGTTCATGAGGTTCAGCACGCCGAAGCGGGCCCAGTCCGCGGTGCTGAGATCGGCGGTGAAGAAGGCGCGATCGTTGGCGCTGAGGTCCGCGGAGGCCGCCGTGTCGCGCATCAAGGCCGTGGGCGTGATGTGCGTGCGCGTGAAAGTCAGGTCGTAGGTGTCGCCGTCCGTGATGGCGCCGTCGGTGTTGAACAGCCTCACGTAGTGCGTTCCCGTGCGGCTGATCGCCACGTACTCGTCGAGGTTGGAGCAGCCGGTGCAGAGCGTGTCGGCGCGGTTGAACTCCTGGTTGATCACGTCGATGCGAATGGGGTCGGCCGCCGTCATCTGAATGCGCACGACGTCCCCTTCGGTGGCGTCGAAGTAGAGGAAGCGCGCGAATTCGTCGGAGTGCGTGAGCGTGACCGTCCCATCGGCAGGCATGGCCTCTGCCTCGGAGTCGCTGAGCTCGAGGCGGTAGTCGACGTCGGTCAGGCTGAAGTTGAAGACGCTGTCGACGACGAACCAAACCGTCGAACCGTCGCCCAGGCCAGGGGCGGCGCCGTTGGCGGCACCGCTGTTGTCCGTGGTGGCGTTCGTGCGGAACGCCCCGTCTACAGTCACCACGAAGGAACCCTGGACGGCACCTGCGTCCGCCACGGCGCCGTCTGCGTCGAGCTCGCTGAGCTCGGCGAAGAGAAGCTGCCCCTCCGTCGAAGTGAGCTCGTAGAACATCGGGTCGCCGAAGGAGCCCGTGACGGGTGTGCCCGGCGTGATCGCCGTCGGCATCGGCGGCGCTTCCGTGGCGAGCTGCACGAAGTAGCACTGACCGGTGCCGCCCGCCGGCTCGCCCGTGTAGAGCGAGCGGCTGTCGGCGGCCACGATGAAGTAGTCGCCAGCGGTGGGCAGGAAGATCTTGCCCTCGGCGTCGTCCCCGGAGAGGTCGAGGAGCAGCCTCGTCCAACCCTGATCGACGAGGTCGCCGTCCGTCCCGAGGACCTGGATCGCGGCCGAGAGGCCGTTGATGCCGTCGGCGCGGACGTTCAGCAGGGTGGGGGCGTCGACCGTGATCTGGAAGTAGTCGAAGTCGGAGTCGATGACCCCGTCGTCGTCGAAGTCCATCGGTTCGACGCAGCCGTAGAAGGTGCCGTCGCCGTCCGCGATATCCACGACCTGGGCCATGGCGCCGTCGTTGAACGCAGGGTCGTTCGGCTCAGCGAGCTCGAGGACGTCGGCCATGCCTTCCAGCAGCGAGTCGGGATCGACGCAGGTGGAGGTTTCGGTGACGAAGACGAGATCGCCCTCGCAGATGGCGTCCGGATCCGGAACGCAGGTCCCCGAGTCCATGTCGAACATGGTGTTGCCGGTGCAGATGACCGAGCCGTCGGGGACGCACTCGTCGCCGACCTGGGTCGTGCCGGCGGCGCAGTCGAGGGTACCGACGCAGGTGCCGTCGACCAGGATCGTGCCGTCGCCGCACGTGGTGCTCGTGTCGGGATCGCACGTGTGGGTGTCGGGGTTGAAGACGGTGCCGTCGGCGCAGACCTCGTCGGTGGGGACACACGCGCCGTCCATCTTGACGGTGCCCGGTCCACACTTCGTGTCGTCGCCACAGCCCGCGGCTGCGGTGGTGCCCATCAGCGCCAGGCCGATGAGCAAGCGAAAGCGATTGTCGACATTCATAGAGCCGGAAGGTGCGTTAGGTGCGCTGCGACGTCAACGGGGGCAGCCGGCCCTCTCCCTTGGCATGTGAGAAAAGCGACGTTCGCGGGCCCGCGGTACTCTCCGGCCCCGCGCGGCCCTCCCGGGGCCCAGGCAGCATCGCCGCTCGAGGCAGGGTCGCGGAGGCCGAGCGCAGCCTCCCCTGGATGGGCAGAAGAGGGAAACCTCTGCGGCCGCTCCGGAGAGCGTTTGTCCCCCTGGAGGGGCGGCCCCGAGCCTTCAGCGCGCGCTGTAGTCCGGCTCGTGGCCTTCCTGGACCAGGTCGAAGATGAGCCGGAAAGCCCGCTCGTTGGGGTCCGGGTCGTCGGCGTCGGGCAGGCGGTGCGAGAGATTGGTCACGCTGACCATCACGTGGGTCGTGTCGTCGCTGAGCTCGACGGGGACGTAGCTGCGCCGGTCGCCACGGCGCGGTGGGGCGCTTACTCGCGCGAGCTCGCGCCCCGTCGCATCCAGTCGGGACGCGCTCAGCGCCCACTCCACACCGTACTCCCCACGGAGCCACACCCGCAGTCGACTCTGGGGTGGCGCGCCGCGGACATCGACGAGGGCGTAGGCGCTCCCGAACGGCTGCAGAGCCATGGATGGGCCCGTGTGGGCGGGCATGTCGCCGGTGGCGTAGGTGAAGAGGGGCTCGACGGTGGCGTCCGCGCCGAGGCCTCGCAACGCCGGGAAGAGAGTGTGCCGGTCGCGCGCTCCGAGGAACCATCGGGCTGCCGCCAGATCTTCGATCAGCGCGTGCAACTGCTCGCCCGCCACCGACAGGGCGCGGTCGAAGGCTTGCCAGAGGTCGGGCGCCGCGCGCAGATCGCGACCGTCCCAGGTTCGCTGGCGCGCGAGCTGCCAGACGTCGCGGACGAAGTCGCCGGTACCTCCGTCGTGTCGTTCGCTGAGCATCGCCAGGAGCAAGGCGCCGCCGGTCCCCTCGTCGGCCGCGCCTGCAATCCAGCTACGCCAGCACTCCCGCTGCTGTGGAACCTCGGCGCGGGCGGGGCCCATTTGGCCCGTCATGCGCCACGCCAGCCAGCCTCCGGTGGCCCGTCGCCACTGCCGCGCCTCGGCCGGGTCCAGGTTCAGCATCAGCGCCTGGGCGTAGGCGCTCACGACGGCGCTCTCGAGGTCGAGGCCGTCGAGGGAGGGGTCGACGAGGGCGTGGGCCACCGCCGCGTCGAGGTAACTGGCGATGTCGCGGCCGTCCGAGCGCGCGTCCGCGAGGGCGTCCGTCGGCGAGAGGTAGAGGTCGAAGCCTCGCGTGCCGCCCAGCCCGCCATCGGGAAGGGGGCGCTCCCAGCCTTCCTGTTCGAGCCTCGCGGCGACGCCCGTGAGGATGTCGAGCACTCTCTGAGCTTTCTCAATGGGGACGGACGCCTCGGCATGAACGGAGAGCGGCGCGAAGGTCGCGTCGAGGCGGTAGTCCGAACTGGGCCGGCGCCAGGGGGGCGCCCCTGGGGTCCGGGGTCCTTCCCAGCGACGCGTCGTCATCCAGACGATGGCGTCGGCCATCTCGTCGAGGCCCTCCAACGTCGATGGTTTGCGCCCGGGCGTCTGAGCCGAAAGGGTCGCAGGCGCGACGAGCAGCAGAGCGATGGCGACGCCAAGGTGCCGCGCGGATCGGGTCGCGGCGGATCGCGGCGTGGAGGCCGCCGGGGGCGGGTTCGAAGGCGGGGCCGGAGGTCGCATGGACAGGTGCATCGAAGCACAGAGGGAGTCTGGGCGCTCGCGCGCGGCGCCGGGGATCGCCCGCGGGACCGGAGCCGCCCGGACACACGGGACATTTGACACGATCGGTTGGAAACCTCTACACCCAAGAGCCGAACATGACTGAGCCCCGCCTCGACCCGGCCGGCTTCTACGAGCTGGACCTCTCCCGTGGGACCGTGCATACGCGCGCCGGCGATCGCGTCGTGGTGTTGACCGACCACGTGGCCCGCGCTCTGCTGCGCGAGCCTTCGGTCTTGCGCGATCTCGGCGAGGCGATGGGAGCAGAGGCCGCCCGCCACCTCGGGGACGCCCCAAGCGCGACGCCCGAGCGCGCGCTGGCCGAAGGGGCGGCGGCGCTGGGGGTCTTCGGCTGGGGCAGGTTGGGTTTCGAGCGCTGGGGCGATGCTCTCGTGGCCACTCTGGACGAGGCTCCGACCGAGTCGAGGGAGGCCCTCGCAGCGTTGCTGACGGGCTTCTTCTCCCGCCTGACGGGGCGCGCGGTCGAGTGCGTCCCCTCCGGCGACGGGAAGTACGTCATGGTCCACCCTGCGATCGCAGCGACCGTACGGTCCTGGGCGGCCGGTGGCGCCGAGGTGCCGGCCATCGTGGGCAGGCTGCGGAGGCCGGCATGAGCCGCGTGGCGAAGCTCGAGGCACTCCTCGAACGTGTTCAGCGCAACCGTTCTCGCGCCGAGGCGCGCCGGGTTCGTCGGCCCGCCCGCACGCCCCTCGAGAGGGCGGTGTCCGCCGCTGAGTTGCCTGCTCCTGCGCCGGGCCTTGCGGCGGCACCGGAGCGCCCCTCGTTCGAGGCCGCGGGCAGACCGGAGGAGCGCGCGCCCTCTGCGCGAACCGGCTTGCCGTCGGCTCCGCCACCGCCGCGGCCGACGGTGGCCAAAGCCTTTGGGCGACCCCCATCGGAGCGGAAGCGTCGCCCCATCGAGCCCGCCCAGCGCCCGCTTGCTGCGCCGAGCGAGCCTCCCTCGCCAGCGCCGGAGCCTCCCTCGCCAGCGCCGGAGCCTCCCTCGCCAGCGCCGGAGCCTCTCTCGCCAGCGCCGGAGCCTCCCTCGCCAGCGCCGCAGCCTTCCTCGCCAGCGCTGGAGCCCTCGGCAGAGCCTGTGCCGCTCGCCGCCGAGCCGATCGCCGCGCCGACGCTGCCCGGGCCGGCAAAGGTCGCGGCGGTGACCGGGGCAGCGCAGGCGCCCGAGCCGCCAACGTTTCTGTTGCTGGTCGAGCGCACTCTGAGCTTGCGCATTCGCAGCGAAGACTGAGGGCTGGGAAGCTGCCTGCGCCGGGAGACGGCGCTGCGTGGCATCGGTTCGACGTGGACCGTGGTCGTGAGCGATGCGCCCGTGCGACGCGGCAGGCGAGGAAAACGTACGCACGAGACGCCCCGTATACGGGGGGTCGCCCCCCGGCTGTGAGACGGGTCGAGAGACGCGGCAGGTGCGCCTGAGTGAGCAAGCGCTGTCCGCTACGCCGGTTCCTCACGGGGGCGTGGTTCCCGAACGGACCGCCGAGCCCGAGCGTGGTATGTCCGGCGCATGCTCTTGGCGATCGACGTCGGCAATACGAACACCGTCCTCGGGCTCTACGATGGCGAGGAGCTGGTCCATGACTTCCGCATCGAGACCGCTCGTGGACGGACCACGGACGAGCTGCATGTGCTGTTGGCCAGCTTGCTCCAGATCGCCGAGGTGCCGCGGCGCGAGGTCACCGCGAGCATCCTCGCCTCGGTGGTTCCTTCGACCACCGAGCGTTTTGCCGGGGCCATCGAACGCGCTTTCGACCACGAGGTCATGGTCGTGCAGCCCGGGGTCAAGACCGGCATGAGGCTGCTCTACGAGAACCCTCGGGAGGTGGGGGCCGATCGGATCGTCAACGCCGTGGCGGCCTACGAGCGGGTCCGTGGGGCCGTGATCGTGGTCGATTTCGGGACGGCGACGACCTTCGATTGCATCGGCGCCCAGGGCGAATACCTCGGCGGGGCGATCGCGCCCGGGATGGAGATCTCCGCCAGCGCGCTCTTCTCCCGGGCCGCTCGCCTGTTCCGCGCCCAGCTCGCGCGGCCACCGAAAGCCATTGGGCGCAACACGGCGCACTCGATGCAGGCCGGCATCGTGTTTGGTTACGTGGGCCTCGTCGATGGGCTCGTCCGTCGTCTTCGCGGCGAGATGGGAGGAGCCGCCCGGGTCATCGCGACCGGCGGCCAGGCCCGGCTGATCGCAGCGGACAGCGAGTCGATCGACGAGGTGGACGACTTCCTTACGCTGGATGGGCTGCGCATTCTATGGGCGCGCAACCAGTAGCCTAGGGGCCGTCCGGGTGCGGGAGTCGTGAACGCGGCCCCTCGCGCAGGGCCGCAGCTCGGTCGGGTCCGCCGGGGAGCTCGACCGTGGGCGGGACGAGGAAGAAGACCTCGCGGTCGAGCTCCGTGAAGCCCTCAGTCGGGTCCGCCGGGGAGCTCGACCGTGGGCGGGACGAGGAAGAAGACCTCGCAGTCGAGCTCCGTGAAGCCCTCAGTCGGGTCCGCCGGGGAGCTCGACCGTGGGCGGGACGAGGAAGAAGACCTCGCGGCGGTCGAGCTCCGTGAAGCCGTCGCCGAGGACCCGGATCGTCGCGCGGAAGACCTGGGGTTCGGTCGTCGGCATGACGGTGTCGTTCTGCTTGACGACGACGTCGAAGCACACCCGCGTGCCCGACGGGACGTCCGGGAACGTCTCCTTGACGCCGTCCCCATTGGTGTCCGTGGCGGTTCGGGGATCGCAGCCGCGGGCTGGGTCGCCTGCCTCGTTGGCCTCGAGACGCTCCACGAAGGCCGCGAAGGTGTCCACGGCGTCGCTCGGGTCGTCCACGAACTCCGCCGAGATGGCGAAGCGCGTCGAGTTCGCCAGGGTGCGGATCTGATCGACGACGGTGCTGCTCACGTTGCCCCCGTCGGCGACGACGGGCATAGGAGCGCCGGTGTCGGCGGCGATCTGGTTGAGGTCGGCCTGCGGCAGGGGGCCCACCGGAACCCCGACCACGCGCATGTTCGCGGCGACGACGTCGGGTCGGGCCCGGGCCCAGGTCATTGGAGAGCCCCCAACGAGATAGCCCGAGTAAGGGTTGCCGGAGGGGCCGTTGTGGAAGGGGGCGTCGGCGATGACGACGGCGATGGGCACGGCTCCGGAGCGGAAGCAGGCGTAGCCAAACGTGCCCGCCGGGCAGCCGGTGCGCGCGCCGTAACCGCCTGAGCCACCAACGCCGTTGCCCGTGGCCAGCGACCAGATCGCGGGCACAGCGCCCTCTGGAATGTCCCCACCGCCAGTGGCATGCAGGCCGGCGACCGCTGCTTGGGCCGCCGCCGCGTCGGGGCTCATGTCCTGGATGTGGTTGTAGATCTTCGCGTCGCCAAAGTCCCGGTACTCCCCGACGCCGATCCAGACGTCGGGGATCTCGGCCCGCACCTGGTCGATGATGCCTCCCGGGGCCGAGAGGCTCGACCGAACGTTGTTGATGGGACCGGTCATGGAGCCCGTCGTGTCGATGAGGAAGTAGACATCCGCGACGCGGAGGTCGGTGGCGAAGTCGAGGGTGTCGCGCGGTGGGGAGGGCGCCTCGCCGTAGGGCTCGAAGAAGACGAAGTCGCCCCGAGTGCGGGGGCTGGAGTCCGGGTTCGTAGCGTCGCCCGCGCAGCTCGGGTCGCCGTCGCAGGCGCTCGTCTCGATGAGGTCCGTGACCCCGTCTCCGTCCGTGTCGGCGTTGGTGCGGTCCGTACCGAGATCGCGTTCCGCCGCGTCGCTGAGGCCGTCGTTGTCGCTGTCGGGATCGCGGAAGTCGGGCGTGCCGTCCATGTCGCTGTCTACGGGCGGCGTCAGCGGGTCGGTGTCGCCCGCTTCTTCGGCGTCCGTCCATCCGTCGCCGTCGCTGTCCAGATCGTGCCGGTCGGGCGTCTCGTCGCCGTCGGTGTCCGGCGGGACGAACTCGTGCCGGTCGCCGATGGTGTCGTCGTCGGAATCGATGTCCAGATAGTCCGGAAGGCCGTCCCCGTCGTAGTCGAGGGGGGCCGAGGGGTCGTCGCCGATTTCATCGATGTCCCGGACGGAGTCGCCGTCGTTGTCCGTGTCTCGGTAATCGGGGATGCCGTCGCCGTCGCTGTCGACGGTGCCTTCGGTGGCGTCGTCGATGCCGTTGCCGTCCGCGTCGGTATCCTGGAAGTCGGGGGTTCCGTCGCCGTCGGTGTCCAGGGGAGGCGTGTCCCCTCCGCCGCTGACTCGTTCGTCGGCATCTGGGATGCCGTCGCCGTCGGAGTCTGTGTCCTGGAAGTCGGGGGTTCCGTCGCCGTCGGTGTCGGTGCCGAGGGAGCGCCCTTCCCAGTCGTCGCCGATGCCGTCTCCATCGGCGTCGCGCGCCGGAGGGGTGTCGCCGTCGAAAGCGCCCCCGTCGCGTGCGGGTCCGCCGCCTCCTCCGGGATCGCAGCCCATGCTGCCGAGGCCAAGAGCGAGAGCGAGGAGCAACGTCAGGTTGCGGTTCATCGGAGTCTCCAAGCGAAACGGCACCGGTCCGAGGTCATGGGTGCCGGTCCCCATGACCTCGGCAGTATGCCACGCCTCTGGGGCGGCCGTCAGCGGCTCCGCTGGAAGACTTGGTAGAAGTACTGGCCGTGCCCGCTCGCCGCCCGGACCGTGAGGCGGTAGCGGCCAGCCTCCGTGGTGCAGTAACGGACCGTGGGGAAGGGGTTGCGGGTGCCGTCGCTGCTCAGCGTCTCGCCCCTCCGTTGGAGGCTCACGTCCAGGTCGTTGACTCCCTGGCCTCCCACGACCAGCACGGCCACGCAGTGGTTCGCCGGAAGCTCCAGGTCATGGGAGCGAGAGGCCCCTTCCCTTCGCAGTCGCCCCCGACCGGGCGCGGCGCTGGTGTCCGGTTCGTAACCCTCGACGTTGAGCAGGGCTGTGACCTCTGCCAGGCGCACGTAGATGAGCCCGCGCAGGCCGAAAGGACCGCTGGTGCCTCGGGGCCACCGGAAGGCGTGGTAGCGGAACGGCCCGGCGCCTTCCGTCATCTGGACGCGCATGCGGTAGGTGCCCGATCGCTCCGCGCAGACGCGAACGATCGGGCGCGCGTCGTCCGCCGTGTCGCGGTCGATCTCGCGGCCGGCCCCGTCGAGGAGCGCGAGATCGAGGTTGCGGACGCTGCTCGCGCCGACGGCGACGATGGCGTAGCACTTGCCTCCTTCGAGCTCGATGTCGAACTCGTGGTTCTGTCCTTGCGCGAGCTCGCCGCTCTGGACGTCGCCGTAGGTTTCGTAACCCCGGGCCTGCATGTCCGCGTCGAGCAGAGCGAGGCGCTCGTCGATGCTCTGCGAAGCCTGCTGTGCTCCGAGTACGGTTTGCGGGTTCGCCGGCTGGCTGGCCTGTGCCTGCTGCTGGTATGCGGCCACGAACACAGGACCGTTCCCCCGGTAGAGGTTCGCGCGGAGCTTGTAAGTTCCGCTGGCGGTGGGGCAGTACTTGACGAGGGCGTCCAACTCGGCGCTCGTGTCCCGCTCGAGCGTCTCACCATCGAGGGTCTCGACGAAGAGGTCCGTGTCGGACGTCCCCGGGCCCCCGAAGGAGGCGAAGACATAGCAGACGCCCTGCTGGAGGTTGAGCCGCCGTTCGTAGTCCTGGCCTTCCTGGCGGTCCGCTCCGACCGGGGGCCCGACCCGTTGGAAGTGGCGAGCAGCCAAGGTGGCGTCGAGGGCCGCCAGGCGCCGCTGCGTACCTGGGTCCATGGTCACGTTCGGCTGCGATGGAACGGTGGCCGCGGCTCCACCGAGGAGGGCAGCCAACCCCGGGTCGCGGCCCTGGGGGCCCCGATAGAGCGCGTAGAAGTACTCCCCCTGACCGCTGGCCATCTGGAGACGAGCGATGTGCCGACCCCCGGTGCGAGGGCAAAAGTGAACCCAGGGGTGGTTGTCTGGGAGCACGTTGTGGCCGACCTGCCGGCCCTGGGGATCGATGACGATGAGCTTGAGGTCCGTTCCGGCGGCGCCGACGGCCATAGGGACGTAACACTGGCCAGGGGCCGCGTCGATGGCGTAGGCGACGATGCCGCCGGCGGCCATGCTGGCATTCCGCATGGCCGGCCCCACGCGCTGGAAGCCGCGCTGCGCGAGGTGCTGCTCGACCTGGTTGAGGACCTGCAGCGGGGTGCCGCTGGCGGCAGTCGAGGGGCTCGAGATCTCGCCACCCAGCGGCGTGGGCGTGCCGCCGCCGACCGATGGATTCGTGTTCGAGTTGATGACGATGCGGCGCGGCGACGGGCCGCATCCCGCGAGCGTCAAGGCGAGGCCGAAGGCAAGAAGAGAGCGCATGGGCGACGAGGCGACTTTCGTAAGAGGGAGAAGACTCCCTGGTGGACGGACCGAGGGGCGGTGTCCTTCACTCGGGCCCCTGCGGTCTCGAGCGACGCTATCGAAGCACGAGGCCCGAGGCGAGCGCAAACCGGCGGTTCTTTGGCTCCACCCGAGCGCTCCGCTCAGCTCCAGGCCCACCCGAGCAAGAGGCGTACGACCGGCAAGAAGCGGCGCGTGCGCTGATTGGCGAAGCGGAATTGGCGCTTGACGCCCGCTGAGACGCCGAGCAGCAGGCCTTTCCATACGTAACGGTAGCCGATCTCGCCGCCGAAGCTGAGATCGACCCGCTTGGTGTGGGGGAGCCAGGCGACCTGGCCGGTCGCCTCGATCGAGAGCCCGTGCAGGCCCTGACCGAGCGGCCAGACGGCGTACGCAAGCCCGAGCATGGGGCCGTTGTCCCCGTCGCGGCGCCATCCCGGGGACACGGCCAGGCCGTGGTGGCGACCGAAGCCGACGTCGATGCGGAGCTGGTAGTCGCCCAGGGCGACGGCGACGGCGTCGGCGCTGGCCCCCAGGGCCCACCAGGGCCGGCCGAGGTCGTCGCCTCTCGTTTCGAGGGAAGGCGCGTCGGCGTCTTGAGCCGATGCGGGGATGGACAGGAGCATCGCGAGGACGAGCAAGGCGGCACGCATGGCCCCTTGTCGGTGGGTGCTCGGGTTGGTTGAGTCAGCCGAAGAGCCAGAGGAGCCCCGCGATGCTGAGAGCGAGGACCGCGCCGGCGAGCACGTAGACGATGAGGTCCGCCGCCGGGCCGCTGGATTTGGGGACATCCAGGAGCTGTGCCTCCGGGATGGAGGGCTCTTCGTCGGTTCCGGGGGCCGGTCCCGCCGGGGGTTCGTCGGGAGCGTCGTCGGGAGCGTCGTCGGGAGCGTCGGCGGGAGGGTCGGCAGCGGCGTCGAGCTCGCTGGGAGGTTCCGGCAGCGGCTCGGGGAGGGGGAGCTCCGCGTCCGGCTGGGACGGCAGCTCGGCGAGGGCCTCTCGTGCGGGGTCTTCGAAGACGAGGTGGGTCGCCCCCACCACCAGCTCGTCGCGGTCCCTCAGGCGCACCTCCAGGACCGCTCGCCCGTTGACCGACAGGCCGTTCTTGCTGTCCAGGTCTCGTGCGAGTACGCCCTCGTGGTCGCGCACGAGCTCGACGTGCTCGCGGGAAGCGTCCGCGTCCGGTAGGACCAGGTCGCAGCTTTCGCTGCGGCCGAGGACGACGCTCGCAGGAGGGCGCGGCAGCTCCAAGACGGCGCCGGCCGCGTCACCATTGAGGACGGTCACTCGGGGGGGGGGGATCGCTCCACCGCCGTCCGGGTCCAGGGCGTCGCGCACCAGGCGCCGGGCGAGCTCGGCTGTGTCCTCGGCGGACATCGGAGCGACGGCGACGGCGAGCTCGACCTGGAGCAAGAAGCCGCCGATCTCGATCCGATCACCGCTTCGCAGCGGTTTCGGACGGCCAGGCGCGATACGCTTCCCGTTGACGCGTGTCCCGTTGGTGCTGTCCTCGTCGACGATCGCGTAGCCGGGACCGTGAGCACGCAGCGTCGCGTGCGTGGCGCTCACGGCGGGGTGGGGGAGCTGGACGTCGGCGCCGCCGCTCCGGCCCACCACGATCCGCGCTTGGTCGAATTCGAAGCGGACCTCGGCGGCGTCGCTGCGTTGCGTCCAACAGGAACGCACGACGAGCCGAACGCCCATGGGGAGGGAGCGTGGGTGCCGCCGGCGGGGGAGTCAAACAAAGGGTCCACACGCTCCGCCGAGGGCGTTCGTCGAGCGTGCGTCATGCCTTCCTTTGGGGGGCGGACTCGCCGCTTTTTTGACCACGGCGTCGGTCCTCCCGTAACCGTCGAAGGGACCTTTTTCGGAGCAGACCCGCATGGAAGCAGCGACCGAGCGACGTGCCCCTCACGAGCCCCGTGTCCCCCTCGACGCATTGGTCGAGGTCGCGCCCGAGGGGATGTCCGAGAGCTTCGAGGCCGACGCCGTCAACGTGGGGCCGGGCGGCATCTCCATGCGGTCGCCGATCCTCCCCGACATCGGCGCTCGGCTTCGGTGTCGCTTCGACTCCCCCCACGACGGGTCGAGCGTCGATGCCGACTGCGAGGTGGTGTGGGGCCACGACAGCGGGCCGAACTTGGGCGAGTTCGGTCTGAGGTTTCGGCAGCTCGATTCCGACGACGCCGAAGCGATTCGCCGCCTCGTCGATTCGTGGCACTCCGCGCTCGATCCGACGGGCGGCCCCAGCGAGCCGCAGCTGGTGAGTCTGCGCTTGGAAGGCGTCGCCCAGGCCGTGGAGGCTGAGCTCGTTCACCGCGCCGCCGATGTCCTCGTGGTGGAGCAGCCGCTGCCGTTCCTTCGGGTTGGCGCAGGGGTCGAAGAGGGCGGCCGCTGTGGCTGGCTGGAGTCGGTGGACCTCCGTATGGACGGCGAGACCCCTCGGCTCGTCTTGACCGTCGGTTACGAAGCCTCGAGCGCGGGCGCGCCGGTCGGGGAGGTGGGGGAGGTCGATCCCGAGTCGACGCTCCTGGACGCGCCTGCGCCCTCCACCGAGCACGAGCCGAGCGAGGCACCTCGCGTAGCCGATGGGGAGGCCGCCGTGCACGAAGCCCTCGGCGAGCCCTTCTCCGTGGGGAGCGCCCTCGCCGAGGACGACACCGGAGAGGTCTTGGTGCCTCCGCAGGCGCAGAGCGCCGTCTCCGTGGGCGTTTCAGCGAGCGGAGGTCTGGGCGAGATCGCGGACGAGCTCGCCGACTCGGTCGACGAGGCCCAGGCCGCCGTGGCCTTTCGCTCGTCGGCCCGCACCGAGCTGCGAAAGGCGGTCGTTTTCGCGCGGCGGCAGGCGCTCCAGCTCCGCCTCTGGCTCGTCGCTGTGTGGTCGAAGGCGGCGCCGATGCTCCGCGGGTGGTGGGCTCGGATGCGCCATTCCGCGGGCGGTTTCGGCCGCCGTGCGGCGAGCTGGACGCGGGAACTGCGGGCCCGCGCTCAGAAGCGGGCCAGGGGACCCAAGCGTCCGGCAGCGAAGCGCGCGACGCGTACCCCGAAGCGGCGGACGACCCGCCCGCCGAGCAAGCGAGAGGCCGGCGGGGGCGGACGACGGCGCCCGCGGCTGCGCTTGCGGTGGGTGTTGCTCGGTTCGGCGGTCGTGGTCGGTGCGGCTTTTGCCTTCAGTGGAAGCACCGTGGCGCCAGTTGAGTTGGCGTCCAAACCGCTCAAGCCCGAACCGGAGCTCGGCGACACGGGAGGTGCGCTGGTGGAAGCCACGGAGGCACCGCTCGCCCCTGCCGCCGAGCCCGCCGAGCCCGCCGCGTCCGCTCAGGGGAGCGCCGCCACCGAGCCGCCGGAGCCACAGATGCCACGGGCGATGCCGGATGCTCCCCGAGGCGCGGGTCGGATCCCACCGCCGAGTTTCCCCTCCGTCGGTGGGGCGCGGCCTTCTGCGCCAGGGACGGTGCCGAGCGATTCGCCCTACGCCGTCGGGCCGACGGGAGCGGTGGCGACGAGCTTCGGTCTCGACCAGGTGCCGGGTGGGCAGCAGTTCCGCATCCGCCTGAGTCGGCCGGCGCGCGAGCTGCGGGGCGAGGCGACCGACGACGGGTTTCGGGTCGTGATCGAGGGCGCCAACGCCACCGAGGGTGCCCGGCGCATCGCGAGCGTTCACCCGGACGTGGAGCGCGCCCGCATCGAGAACGACGGGGAGCGGGCCCTTCTGACGGTGCGCTTCGTGGGCGAGCGGCGTCCACCTTATCGTGTGCACACGGCTGGGACCGCTCTCTTTGTGACTCTCGGACGCTGACTGCCGGCGATCAGAATGTCGTGTCGTCGGTTCTCGGCATTCGAAGGGCCCTGCGCGTTCGTGTGCAGGCCGCCCCGAGCGCACCGGGTCGCGGCGATCAGGCTGCCGGCAGCCATATATGAAACGTCGTCCCTTCGCCGATGACGCTCTCGATGTGGATGCGTCCCGAGTGCTGCTGGACGATCTTTCGAACGATCGAGAGCCCCAAGCCGGTTCCTTTGCCTTCTCCTTTTGTGGAAAAGAACGGCTCGAACACGGCGTCGAGCTGATCCTGAGGGATGCCCGAGCCGTTGTCTCGGACGCGAACGACCACGCCACCTCGCTCCGGGGCGGCCTCCACGACGAGTCGTCCAGCGCCCATGGGCATGGCATGACAGGCGTTCGTGAAGAGGTTGATGAAGATCTGCTGGAGCTGGCCGCGGCTACCGACGATCTCCGGGAGGTCGATGCCCTCGTAGGCCTTCTCGACGGTCGTGCCCGCCTCGGTGATGACGTGCTCGCAGAACACGAGCGACTGGTCGAGCACGTCCGTCAGTGACAAGCGCTTGGGAGCCTCCGTGCTCGGCCGCGCATAGGTCACCAGGTCCCGCGTGAACCGGAGGATCCGCTCGGCGGCCTGCACGATGCGCCGAAGCTTCTCGACGTCGGCGCTGTCGGCGCCCTCGCGCTGTCCCTTGGACAGGAGATACTCGGCGTAGACGGAGATGCTCGTGAGCGGGTTGTTGAGCTCGTGAACGACCCCCGCCGCGAGCTGCCCGAGGGTGGCGAGCTTTTCAGCTTGAAGGATCTGGCTCTCGAGTTGGTGGAGCTCCGTCAGGTCCCGGCCGATCGCAAGGACCCCGTCGACTTCACCTCGCGGACCGTGCACGGAGACGAGGTCGGTGAAAAGCCGGAGGATGCTCCCATCGTGGCGCTTGATGCCGACCTCCAAGTTGTCCCGCGCGCGCCCGCGGAGCGCGCCGCTGATCGCGGAGAGCAGCGCCCCTCGCTCCGACTCTGCGACGAGATGCAGGAAATCACGGCCGATGATGCTCTCGCGGCTGACGCCGAGGACCTCGAGGAGTGCGGCGCTCGCGACCTGCACTCGACGATGGCGGTCGATGACGAGGATCGGCACGGCGGCGTTGTCGAGCAGGCGGGCGAGGTAGCCGCTGAGGTACGTGGCCTCGTGCCGCAGCCGGGCACGGCTCAGCGCCCCCGCGAGCTTCAAGGCCGCGAGGCGGACGCGCGCCCGATCCTCAGCAGGGATCTCGGCGGCCGTGGGGTACTCCACGCCCAGCACTCCGAGCAGGTGTCCGTCGACGACCAAGGCGACATCGAAGCCTCTTGCGGCAGGGTCGAAGTCGGGCTCGTACTGCTGGACGACGGCGATGCCCGCGCGGCGCGCATCTTCGAGCCCCAGTCCGACGCGGCTCAGCGCCTCCCGCGTGATCCGGAGCCGCTCCTGGCGTCCCGCGAGGAGGCGCGCGGTGCTCCGGACGAGGTCGAGGGTGCGGCGCTCGGGGTTCACCAGCCGGACGACGAAGGCGCGGCCGGCGAGGACTCGGCCAAAGGCCGCGAGATAGACTCCGAGGATCTCTTCGTCGTCGGCGTGCTCGTCGGCGTCGAGACGGTAGAACAGGTCGGTCAGCTCGTCCCAGGAGGGGACGGCGACTTCGCGCGCGGACTCGATGGCTTCCGCGATGGCGGCTCGCGGATAATCACCGGTCTCGACTTGACCAATGCGCTCCCGGCGGCGCGACGGGGGCAGCGGGACAGGGCCGCTGTCGCGGGTCTCCCAGCCATCGTCGGTGTTCGCTCCATCCGTTTCCGTTTCTTCCGAGCCTTTCATTTCTTTGTCCATGGTCAATCTCCGACCGGTGGCGGCTCGGATTGGCTGGTGGACTTGTCGAGGTCGAGGATACGTTGTTGTCCGACGTAGGACTTCGTCTCGTACTTCGTCATCTTTCCAATCTTCTTGACGATCTCAGCCATTCGCTCGGCTTCGCGCATCATGACCTCGGCGGCGCGTCGTTCGGGCGATTCGGGTGGGAGCTTCCGGGTCAAGAGCTCGGCGTAGGCCATCACGCTGGTCAGCGGTTGGTTCAGTTCGTGCGCGGCGGTGCCGGCGAGCTCGGCGATGAGCGCCTGCTTTTCCGTCGACGCGAGCTTCTGCTGTGCCTCTGCGAGCCTCTCTTCGAAGCGGAGCTTCTCGCGGAGGTCGGTGAAGATGCCGAAGGTGGCGACAGGGACGCCGCGCTCGTAGATCATCGCGGCTGAGAGACGGATCGGGATGCGCTCGCCGCCCTTGCCCAAGGCCTCGAACTGAATCGGGCTCAGGCGTCCCGGGCCGCCGTAGGATTCGGCGCGGATCTTTCTCATGACCTCCTGCGCGCCGTCGCCAGGGTAGAGGTCGCGCGCATGCATTCGCCCCACGACGTCTTCGGCACGGTAGCCGTAGATTTTTTCGGCGCCCTGATTGAAGAGGATGATGTGCCCCTCCATGTCCGCGGCGACGATACCGTCGACGCTCGCGTCGATGAGCGACTCCAGAAACTCCATCGTCTTGACGAACTCCGCCTCCGTCCGCCGTTGTTCGGTGACGTCTTGGAGCGACACGAGGACAGCGCTGTCGCCATCTTCGAGCGGTGCGAAGGAGCAGGAGCAGGTGATGTAGTCACCGTCGGCGTGCTCGAACCGGAGGTCGACCGAACGCGGGAAGTCGCCCCGCGCAAATCCTTGCCACAGGGCGAGCGCGCGTGCTCGATCCTCCGGGTGGATCAGGCGCCCGGCGCGGAGGCCCTGAGAGTCTTGCTCGGTGTGTCCGATCATCTCGTAGGCGCGCGGGTTGGCGAAGAGAAGGCGCCCGGTGGAGCTCACGACGGCGATGCCCTCGGCGGCGGACGCGAAGAGATCGGCGTAGCGCTTGAGTTCCGTCAGTCGCCGCTCCGCCTCGAAGCGGGCGAAGGTGATCTGCTGCGTGTGGTCGCGCAGTGACTGCATCACCCGCGCGTTGCGCAGCGCGACAGCCGTGGCGTTCGCCAAGATCTGGCAGAGGTGGGCTTCACGTTTGCTCAGCCGTCCGCGCTCGGCCTTGGCGCGGAGGAAGAGCACGCCTATGGCCTGGTCTTCCCAGACGATGGGGAAGAGGCTGAGCGCGCTCAAATCGCACGATTCGACGTCCGCCCGGACCCGGTCGAGGACGGGGTGCGTGCGGGCGTCGGTGATGGTCAGCGGCTCGCGGCTGCGCAGGACCTGGCGAATCTCGGGGTATTTGTTCAGGTCGAGCCGAAGGTTGGCGAGCTGTTCGTCGTCGCTGGCGACCACGACGTAGCCGACGTCGTCCGCTTCCGCCTCCGGCGCCAGCACGATCGAGACGCGTGCGACCTGCACGACGTCGGCGATGCGCCGGACGACCGTGTAGAGGATC
>JALVDI010000360.1 GCA_027009115.1 Polyangiaceae bacterium
GATAGAACTCCGGACCTCTCCCCTCCACGTCCGTCACCACCACGTGGTAGTGGTTCGACATCAAGATCCAACCGTGCACCTCCACTCCCGTCGACTCACTCGCGTACCCCAGGCAGTACAAGAAGATTCGCTCCACCTCCGCGTCTCCTACGCGAAACCTCATCAGCCTCTGCGACGTACGACGCACCAACATCGACGTCGTCCCTTCCAACACCATCCGAGCTGAAGGCACCCCCTCCTTTCGGACACACCATCCCCACGGTTGCCCATGTCGACCCGCTGAAGTGCCAACCGTGGTGGATCGCCGTCGCGGAAGACGCCTTTGTGAGGTCGCGAGCAGGGAAACCTCGAGGATTCTTGAGGCGTCCTCCGTCGTCACCCAAGGACGTGCCGGGATGCTCGCGGACGTGAGGCGCGGAGGGACTTTGGGGCGGGCGGTTGGGTGTACGCAGCGCGCCCCTGGCAGACGCTGTGGCCAAGGGTGCACGACTCATGCATGATGATGGCGCGTGGACCGCCTCGAGTCGCTACCTCTCCTCGTCGATGTGCAGCCGGCCGAGCTGCTCGTGCACGACGCGGCCGAGGACTGCCCCTACCTCCCCGGACGGACGGCGCGCATGCCGCTGCGCTTGCCGGTCCGCAGCCTCTCCGGCGGCGAGCTCGACGCCCGCCTCGAACGGGGCGACCGACGCCACGGTGCGCTCTTCTACCGCCCGAGCTGCGCGGGCTGCACGGCCTGTCAGGCGATCCGTCTGCGTGCGGAATTTCCTCTCTCGCGAGCGCATCGCCGAGTCCTGAAACGAGGCGATGCAGCATTGCGGATCGAGATGGGCTCGCCGGAGGTCAGCGACGAACGCATCGCGCTCTACGACAAGCACCGCTTTGGGCGCGGCTTGGCCCGCGACGGGTCGCCGCCCATGGATGCCCTGAGCTACCAGCGCTTTCTCGTCGACCGCCAGTGCGAGAGCTTCGAGCTCCGCTATTACCTGGACGACCGCCTGGTGGGTCTCGCGATCAGCGATCGGGGCGAGCACAGCCTCTCGGCGGTCTATTGCTACTACGATCCGGAGCTGCCGAAGCTGAGCCTGGGCACCTACTCGATCCTCACGCAGCTCCGTCTCTGCCAGCAATGGGGGCTCGAGCACCTCTACCTGGGCCTCTACATCGTCGGTTGCGACGCCATGGCCTATAAGGCGCGTTTTCGCCCCCACGAGCGCCTCATCGGCGAGCAGTGGACGCGCTTCGAGTAGCGCGCCTGCTATCCTCTGCCGGGTGGCGGACCCGGTCCTTCGCTCTCTGACGCACCTCGCGCGCAAGCTCCAGCAGCGGCTGTCGCTCGAAGAGATCCTCCAACTCGCCGCCGAGACCGCCGCCGAGGTCGCCCACACCCGCAGCGCCAGCGTCCGGCTCCTCGACGCCGCCGGCGAGCGACTCCTCGCCGTGGCCCGGGCGGGTCACCCTCTGCATGTCGACCAGCACTCGGCCTGGCGCCGGGGCGAAGGGCTCATCGGTTGGGTCGCGCAGCACGTCGAACCGCTCGTGACCGGGGATGCCCAGCGCGATCCTCGCTTCGTCGCACGGCAGGATCAACGCAGCGAGATCGGCTCGTTCATCGGGGTGCCCATCGTGAGCAACTCGGTATGTCTCGGTGTGCTCAGCGTCACCGACGTCGAACGCGATGCTTTCGACGAGAGCTGTGTGGAGGCGCTGCTGCTCCTCGCGACGATCTGCGCACCTCATATCGAGGTCGCACGCCTCAGCCGTCTCAGCAGCGCCGACCCGCTCACCGGCGTGCTCAACCGGCGCGGCCTCGAAGAGCTGCTCCAGCACGCCGAGTCGACCCGAACGCTCTCGATCGTGATGGTGGATCTCGACCACTTCAAGCGGGTGAACGACACCTACGGGCACGGTGTCGGGGACGAAGTGCTGCGCGCCGTCGCCAACCGCTTGGCCGAAAGCGTGCGCGTCTCGGACGCCGTCGCCCGCGTCGGTGGTGAGGAGTTCATGCTCGTCCTTCCAGGCATCACCCGCACCGTGGCCGCCCGCATCGCTGAACGCGCGCGTCATCGCATCGAGCGCTCGCCCATCACCGTGGGTTCGAGGCCCATCGAGATCACCGCGAGCTTCGGCGTGGCGACCCGCGCCGAGGGCGAGTCCCACGAGCAGACCATCGCGCGAGCCGACGAGGCGCTGTACCGCGCCAAGGCTGCCGGTCGCAACCGCGTCGAGCTGGCAGTCCGGACCAGTACCGACGGCGACGGATCGCGTTCGTGAGGATGGGCACGCCGCGCCGCCGTGAACCGCGCAGAGGATTGAGGTCGGGTCGCGAGGCGGACGAGAGGATCAGCGCAGTCGGCCGCGACGCGTGTGCGCCTCGAGCTCCTCGACGAGGAGAGCCACCATGCGGGCGGCGCCCCGACCCAGGAGGTTCCCTTGCCGGTGCACGAGGCGGGGCGCGAAGCGACGCCGGAAGCCCTCCTCGAAGGGAATCACCGCGAGCCGACCAGACGCCAGGAGCTCGTCGGCGAGGTGGCGCGGCAGCCAACCGAAACCCACGCCCGACAGCAGCGCCTCCCGCTTGGCGTGGAAGTCGCTGAGGCGCACCACGCTCGGGCTCCCGAGGGCGGCGACGCGCATCGAGCCGGCGCGCGAAGAATCGGCCACGGTCAGCTCGACGTGCTCGGCCAGGTCCTCCTTCGTCTTGCGTTGGCTTCGGTCGCACAGCGGGTGGCCCGCGGCGGCGACGAGTAGCACCTCGATTGCCGGGAGTCCGTGGCTGCGCAATGTCGGCAGCTCGCCCTC
>JALVDI010000361.1 GCA_027009115.1 Polyangiaceae bacterium
GTGACCATCCTCGTGGAGGTGCCCGAGAAGGTGAGCCGTGAGCAGCGCCGTCTCATCGAGGCCCTCGCCCGGGAGATGGGGACCGAAACGCTGCCGCAGCGCGCGAGCTTCCTCGACAAGCTCAAGGGCTTGTTCGGCTGAGGGTCGCGGAGCTCGCGGTGAGCTCGCTCAGCGAACCACCTTGGCGAGCGCGTCGACCGTCGCGTCGAAGGACGAGCGCTCGTTCCGGCCTTGGCGCAGGAACGCCTCGATCGCGTCGATGCGCCCGAGGGCGTCGTCCAGGCGGCGGTCGCTGCCCTTCTTGTAGGCCCCCAAGGACACGAGATCGCGCTTGGCCTCGTAGGTCGCCAGGTGCTCCCGGAGCTTGGTCGCCGCCGCTCGGTGCGCCTCGTCGGTGACCGCGTCCATGACGCGCGAGAGGCTGTGAAGCACATCGATGGCCGGCCAGCGGCCGCGCGCACCGAGGCTCCGGTCGAGGAGGATGTGGCCGTCGAGGATGCCGCGCACCTCGTCGGCGATCGGCTCCTCCATGTCGCCGCCTTCGACCAGCACCGTGTAGAACGCCGTGATGGATCCCCGGGCCGACTGCCCGCTTCGTTCCAGCAACCCAGGCAGCGCGGCGAAGACGCTCGGGGGATAGCCGCGGCGGGCCGGCGGCTCCCCCGCCGCCAAGCCCACCTCTCGTCCGGCGCGGGCGAAGCGCGTGACGCTGTCCATCAACAGCACCACGCGCTTGCCCTGGTCGCGGAACCACTCGGCGATGGCCGTGGCGACGTGGGCGCTCTTGAGGCGGATCAAGGCGGGGGTGTCGCTCGTGGCGCAGACCACCACGCCACGCTGGCGGCCCTCAGGCCCGAGGGAGTCTTCGAGGAATTCGAGGACCTCCCGGCCGCGCTCGCCGATGAGGCACACGACGAAGACGTCGGCCTCGGCCTGGCGCGCGATCTGCCCCATCAAGGTGCTCTTGCCGACGCCGCTGCCCGCGAAAAGCCCCACCCGCTGACCTTCGCCGACGGTGAGCAGCCCATCGATCGCGCGGATGCCCATGGGCAGCGCCCTCGCGATCCGCGGGCGCGTCATCGGGTTCGGTGGCGTTCGCATCACGGGCCAGGGCTCCCCCTCGATCGGAGGTCCGTCGTCGAGGGGCTCGCCGAGGCCGTCGACCACCCGCCCGAGCAGCGCCTCCGAGCAGCGAATGGCGAGGGGCTCGCCCATGGGCTCGACGAGGTCGTCGGGGCCGACCCCCGTCGCGTCGCCCAGCGGCATCAGGGTGGCGTCGTCGTCGACGAAGCCGACCACCTCGGCTCGGAGCGGCGGCAAACCGCGCCGCCGAACGGAGACGAGCTCACCGACCCGGGCGCCTGGGATCGACGCCCGGATCGAGAGGCCCACGAGGGCGCGCACTCTCCCTTCCACTCCGACGGTCTCGACCCTCCCCAGGCGTTCGAGCAGCGCATCGACGTCCATCCCGAGAGGTTACCGCACTCCGCCACGAGTCCTCTTGGGCCACGAATGCCATGCTTCGACGCACGACCCGAGCCTATGACCTCCGCACAGCCGCTGCCTGGACGATGTCCGCACAGAGGGCCAACAGCCCGCTCGGTACGGACCGTGATCGATCGCGCCTGGGAGCGCCCTGGGTGAGGCACCACGTGCCTCAGTCACCCGGCCACGTGTCTGGCTCGACCGGCGGCATGAAAGGTGCCCGGGCCGAGCGCAGGCGCGCCCGCAGCGCGTCCCGGACGCGGGGATCGGCGACCCGCCGGAGCTCGGATTCGATGCGCTCCGCGGCGCGGCGGTTGCAACGACCTGTCGGGAAGGCCTCCAGATAGCTCAGCAAGCTCTCGATCCGCCGCTCGGGCCGCGGCTGCGTCAGGACGTACCTCGCGACCCGCGCCCAGAAGGCCCGATCGTGATCCCCTTCCTCCCTTGCGCTCGAGCTCACGTGACGGATCGTACGCGCCAGGGCCCGAAGTCTCCCCAAAGTGTTCAGCGGCGCCGCACGAACCTGTCGATGCCCCTGGTGGCCAGCAGGCCATGGAAGCGCTCGGGGGATAGCCGCTTGAGCCGCCACATCAGCCGTCCGTCGCGCATGGGCACGACGTACAGCTCGCGCCGCGCCATCCCCTCCAGCGCCGCGGCGGCCACTTCGGGCGCCTGCACTTTGGAGCGGTCCATCCACCGGCGCACCGCACGCTGGAGCTCCGGGTCCGTCTCGCCGCGGGCCCTGTCGAGGATCTTCGTGCGGAAAAACGTGGGGCAGAGCACGCCGACGTGGACACCGTGCGCCTTGTACTCCGCGTGGAGCGTCTCGCTCAAGGCCACGACCCCCGCCTTGGTGACGTTGTAAGCGCTCATGCTCGGTGCGCTCAGAAGACCCGCGGCGCTCGCGACGTTCAACACCCAACCCTCCCCGCGCTCGCGCATCTTCGGCAAGAACGCCCGGCAGCCATGGACGACCCCCCAGAGGTTGACGCCCACGATCCACTCCCAGTCTTCGAGGGAGACGCTCTCGAAGGACCCGCCGACGGCGACCCCGGCGTTGTTGCACAGCAGGTCCACCTGCCCGAGGTGGAGGTCGGCGAGCTCGGCCAGGCGCTCCACCTCGTCCCACCGCGCCACGTCGCAGACCTCGGCGTGGACCTCCACGCCTTCGCGGCGGAGCTCAGCGGCCGTTCGGGCCAGAGCCTCGGCGTCGATGTCGGAGAGCACCAGCCGCGCCCCTTGCCGGGCCAGCGCGTCCGCCAGGGCGCGTCCGAGGCCGCTACCGGCGCCGGTGACCACTGCGCCGAGGTTTCGAG
>JALVDI010000362.1 GCA_027009115.1 Polyangiaceae bacterium
GACCGACGAGCCCACTGCCGACGAAGCTGCGACCGACCAGGCCGCGGCCGGCGGCGAGGCTGCGACCGAGGGAGCTGCGGCCGACGAGGCCGCTCCAGCGCCCTGACAGCCCTCCGAAACACCGACCATGTCGCGGCCGGTGCGATGCGCCTGTGTGATACCCGTGGGCGGTGGAATTCCGAGGAGCTTCTTCGGAGGCGCGCAGCGCAAGGGATGCCGAGGCTTCGTATCCGCGTGAGCGCCCGTGCGATCGCGGGGACGAATGCGGCCCTCGATGTCGAGGCGAGCCTCCCGCGCTATCTCGAAGAGCTCCGCCGGGCCCTCGAGGAGGAGCTCCCGGGTGTCCTCGTCGATGTGGCGGTCGGCGAGGACGAATGCCGATACCTAGCTACTCGCAGGGCTTCCTCGACGTTCGCTCCCGCACGGACGTCAGCGTCGCGGGCAGCGCGTCGGCCACCTCGCGCGCAAGCAGACCTCGATCGGCCCGCGCCGCCTTCTCTCCCGCGAGGGCGTGCCACAACACCGCCGCCGACGCCGCGTGAAACGGTTCCGTCTGTCCGAGCAACGCGCCGACGACGCCCGCCAGCACGTCGCCGGTGCCCGCGACGCCGAGCGCGGGTGTGCCTGCGTCGCAGACACGCATCGTCGCACCCGATGCGACGATGGTGCCGGGGCCCTTGAGCACCACGACCTGGCCCGTTCGCTCAGCCAGGGTTGCCGCCGCGGCGTAGCGGTCCCGCTGCACCGCCCCGACAGTGGTCCCCAGAAGCCGCGCGGCTTCGCCTGGATGGGGTGTCAGCACGCGGGGCGCGGCCGCGACGGTGAGCTCGTCGATGCCGAAGGACGCCCAGGCATTGAGCGCGTCGGCGTCGAGCACTCCCGGGACCGTCGCCTCGAGGGCCAGCCGCCGTGCCAGCTCCATGGCCCGCGGGCCCTGACCCAGCCCTGGGCCGAGGACGAAGGTCGACTTGCCCTCCAGGGCGGCCAGGGTCGCCTCCGCGTCGGCGGTGCGAGCGGTCATGAGCTCGACGACCCGAGCGTCCAGGCTGCCCGGGTTCGGCGACGCGAGGGTCACCAGCCCCGCCCCCGCCCGGATCGCCGCGTGCCCGGCAAGAAGCGCAGCGCCGGTCTTGCCTTCGCTCCCGGCGACGACGAGGACGTGGCCCGCCGTGCCTTTGTGCGCGTCCGGCGAGCGAAGCCCCACCCACCGCGGAAGGTCCGCTCGCTCCATCCGCCAGGCCTCCGACAGCTCGGGCGCGGGAACGCCGAGGTGGGCAAGGACGATCTCGCCGGCGAGCCGACGCCCTGGGTGCTGAAGCAGCCCGCGCTTGCAGGCCCCAAAGGTGACCGTGAGCTCTGCGGCGACTGCCACCCCTTGGATGGCGCCAGTGTCCGCGTCGACTCCCGACGGCAGATCGAGGGACACCACAGGCGCCGCACACTCGTCGAGCGACAACACCGCCTCGGCCCATCCTCCAGCGATAGGTCGGTCGAGCCCCGTCCCGAAGAGCGCGTCGACGACGAGGGTCGCGCCGGCAACAGCAAGGGGCCCAGGCTCGGCGCACTCCACCGTCACGCCCATGCCCCCGAGCGCGTCGAGGTTGATCCGCGCATCGCCCTTCACACGCGCACGCTCGCCGAGCAACACGCAGCGCACGGAAACCCCGCGCGAGCGCAAGTGCCTGGCGACGACCCATCCGTCGCCGCCGTTCTGGCCCGGGCCACCCACAACGAGCACGCGATCGAGAGGCAGCCCCGAGGCGACGATCGCCTCCGCGGCCCCTCGCCCGGCGTTCTCCATGAGCACGAGGCCGGGGACCCCTTGCTCGATCGCCCGGCTGTCGAAGGCCCGCGCGGCGGCGCGGGTAAGTAGCGGCTTCACCACGGGACGAGGATAGCAGCCCGGGCGCCTCTCAGCGGCGGCGCTCCCCGGCCTCGATCGCCGCTCGGAAGCGTCGCACGGCCTCCTCGATCCCCACGAAGACGGCGTCGGCGACGAGGGCGTGGCCGATGTTCAGCTCCACGAGCTGCGGCACCCTGGCGACGAGCGCGGTGACGTTTCGAAGCGTCAAGCCGTGCCCGGCGGCGATCCGCAGATCGGGGAACTCCTCCTCGGCGAGGGCCGCCGCCGACATGAGCCGCTCGAGCTCCGCGGGCGTGTCCGGCGGCGCCGCATTGGCGTAGTCGCCCGTGTGCAGCTCCACGGCGGTGGCGCCGACGGCGGCTGACGCTCGTACCTGCTCCGGGTCGGGATCGATGAAAAGGCTGACAGGCACCCCCGCCGACCCCAGCTGGCCGATGAATCGCTCCAGGCGCTCCGCGCTTCCCGCAACGTCGAGCCCCCCCTCGGTCGTGCGCTCCTCTCGTCGCTCGGGAACGAGGGTGACCCAATCGGGCTTGAGCCGCGCGGCGATCACGAGCATCTCCTCGGAGGCCGCCATCTCGAGGTTCAGCGTCGTACCGACGAGCTCGCGAAGGAGCGCAACGTCCCGGTCCTGGATATGGCGACGGTCCTCTCGCAGGTGCACCGTGATGCCGTCGGCGCCGGCCCGCTCGCACAAGATCGCACCGTGGACCGGGTCGGGGTAAGGGGTGCCGCGCGCCTGCCGCAGCGTGGCGATGTGATCGACGTTGACGTGGAGGGAGACACGCATGCCGCATCCTTAGTGCGTGATCCGGCTCTACGCACGAGCCGATCAGTCGAAGACCGGCCATCGGCCGCAGTGTCGGACCGCTCGCGCCACACCGGCGGCGCGAAGCTCCAGCACTGCTCGCTCCTCGGCGCTGGCCCCTTCCGCTC
>JALVDI010000363.1 GCA_027009115.1 Polyangiaceae bacterium
CCGCGCCCTCCAGAGCCAAGGCCGAGGGAAACCGCGCGTCCGCCGCGCCCGGCCCCCCCGACAGCGAACGTCGACACCGCAGCGGCTACGGTCGCGGCGGAGACGGCGGCGGGCGCGACCGTGGCCGCGCGCCCGACAGCGCCACGCCCGACAGCGCCACGCCCGCCCTCCATCGCGGACGCCGCCGACACCTCCCCGTCGCCACGCCCACGCAAGCCCCTCTACCTCGACGACGCCGACGAACAGCCGCCGATCCAGACGACCAAGCGCTCGTCGCTGGGGCTGTGGCTGGCGCTGCTGCTCCTCCTCGCGGCCGGAGGCGCCGCCGCGTACCTTCTGTGGCCTACCTTGAAGGGCGGCGAGGACGACCCGATCGCAGACTTCCTGCAGGAGGGCGACGACGCCCTCGCGCACGACACGGTGGAAGCCTATGAGGAAGCACTGAGCGCCTACCTGCGGGCGAGCGCCTACGACGAGCGCGACCCGCGGGTCCTGGCCGCTCTGGCGCGGACCCACACCGTCTGGGCGCAGCTCCTCGAGTTCCGGGCGTCCGACCTGGAAGCTCGGGCCGACACGGACCCGGCACTCCGAGGAGAAGCGAGCAGCCTTCGGCGGGAGCGCGATCGGCGCGCCCGCGAGGCCAAAGAGCACGCGGAGACGTTGCTGCGCCTGCACCCGGGCGACGCTCGCGCCGAGCTCGCCGCCGCCGAGGCCTTCCGGCTCGCCGGCGATCTTCGAGCAGCGGAAGCCCACCTGGACCGGGCCCGCGAGATGTTCGGCACGCCGACGCCGGCTCTGCACCTGGCCGAGGCCCTCCTGGCCCTGGAGCGCGGCCGGATCGCGGAGGCCGCCGAGGCGGCCGCGGCGGCCGTGGCGAGCGACGGGAGCCTGCTGCGAGCCCGTTTGCTCCTGGCCCGGCTGGAGATTGGACGAGGTGACATCGCCGCCGCACGCGCCCAAATCGACGCGGTGCTCGCCCAAGCACCGGGTCACCCGGAGGCCCGCCGCCTCGCCGAGGCCATCGACGAAGGGCTCCCACCCGCCTCACCGATCGTCGCCGTCGTCGACGGGGGAACGAGGGACGGTGGCGTCGACAGCGCGCCCGAAGCGCCCGGCGAGGCGACGCCCCCCGAGCCGAGCGGCGACGACCACGCCGCGACGGGACGACGGGAGCCCGCGCACGGCGGCGCGCCTCCCCGCGGCCGGGACTACAGCTGGTACATCCGGCGCGGCGACGCGTTGCTCGACGCCGGCGATCTGGCCGGCGCGCGGGCACACTACGAGCTCGCCGAGGAGCAGCGCCCGGGCAGCGTCGAAGCGCTGACGGGCCTCGGACAGGTGGCCCTCCGGCAGGGCAACCTCGCGGAAGCCGCGCGCCGCTTCCGCCCAGCCGCGCGCGCCGACTACGGAGACGCCTACATCGGCCTCGCCGAGGCCTACCGGCGCATGGGCCGAACGGAAGACGCCCTCGCGACCTATCGGGCCTACCTGGCGAGCCGTCCCTCGGGACCGTACGCCAACCTCGCTCGCCGCCAGGTCGAGGCGCTGACGACGACTGCGCCGACGACCACTGCGCCGACGACCACTGCGCCGACAACCACTGCGCCGACGACCGCGGTGCCGACGACCGCGGCGCCGACGACCGCGGCGCCGACGACCACGGCGCCGACGGCCATGGAACCCGAGCCATCGTCGGCGCCGGGACCGTCCACGCCTTCTGACACGGACACGAACGGTGGACCCTCGACCATGGCGGCTGCCGGCTCGGACGAACCGCCGCCCACGCGGGCCCCGGCACCGACGGAGTCGCCGCAAACCGCGCCGGCGACTCCCTGAAGCACTTCCATAAGTGCTTCACAGCCCCCGTTGAGACCCCTCTGCGGTGCGCCCGGGAGCGCGCCTCGCACGTCGAGAATCTTCAAGGTTTCCTCCTTCCGCTGCAGCACGCAGCGAGCCCGATCCCTCACGGCCGGTCCGGACCGGACTGCCAACGCGGCGCGCGATGGCGACAACCGCCACGGGAGCCTCGTTCCCTGTTATCGTCGCGCCGTGCATCTCGTCCCGAGCCCGATCGCTCGGCGGCTCCTCGAGCTTCGCAGCCGGCGAGCGGACGGAGAACTCGACGTCGGCGGCCGCCGCGTGCGCCTTTGTCGAGGCGCCGTCGTCGATGTCACTCCCGCCGCCGGCGACGACTCCCTGAGCCTCTTCCTGGTCAAGGCCGGGCGACTCTCCGCCGAGCGCGCGACTTCCCTCGGCGCCGGCGACGATCTGGAGCGTCTGCTCCGACACAGCGGTCTCGAGGCGAAGGTCCTGCTGCGCGCACGCCGGGCGGCCTGGATCGACCGTCTGGTCGCTGGGCTCGGTGAGGTGGAAGCGCGCGGAGAGGCCCCCGGAGAAGTTCGGCCCCTCGCAACGGCGGACGACGCACGTACCGAACCGCTGGTGCCGCTCATCCTGGACGCGCTCGCACGGCGTGCCGCCCACCACGACGCCGGCGCCGTGGGCGGGCGCGCAGCCGCGCGGCTTCGCTTTATAGCCCACGCTCCTGCACTCGACGAAGCCCGCGCCTGGGCGAAGCTGAGCGACGAGGATCTGACGCGCCCCCTGGCCCACCTCTGGGTACGCCACCCCGGCGCCGCCGCGCGCATCGCCGCCTTGATCCGCGCGGGGCACGCCGAGCTCGTGGACGACAGCGACGCCCCCCCACCACCGAAACGTCCCGTCTCCACTCCGCCGGCCGCCCGCACCTCCCTCCCCCCAGAGCGCCCTGTCTCCACTCCGCCGGGCGCTC
>JALVDI010000364.1 GCA_027009115.1 Polyangiaceae bacterium
CCCTTTGCGACGAGGTCTCCGACGGAGACCAGCGTGTCGCTGCTCGGGTCGAAGGCGACCGCGTCGAGCAGGGTTTCGAGCTCGGTTCGGCAACCGTGCACGTCACCGAAGACGAGGGTCCGCGCCACGGTGGCACTTTGAGGAGGAAGATGGCGGCTGGCAACCGAGCGCGGACCGGACGCTCGGGGACGGAAACGAACAGGGCCAGCCCAAGGGCCGGCCCTGTTTCTCAGAACTGCTTCTCAGAACTGCGTCGGATGTGGATCAGGTGCGGCGGGTCAGGGGCCGAAGCAAGGATCCGTGAGCGATGCGCAGCTTCCCGCTGAAAGGGAGGATTGACCGCAGGCGCTCAGCGCTTCGTCCTCCGCGGCGCATGCGGGGCAGTTGTTGAGGTCCGCGCAGCCGTTGGCTTCGGCGCAGCAGCGGAAGTCCGCGAACTGGGTCGGGCAGGCGTTGTCGAGACACTTGTTGACCTGCACATTGAAGCAGAAGTTGCAGTCTAGCATCCGCCCGCCGCCGATGTCGACGCCGGGCGTCGTGTCGGCCATGAGCGCCCTGACGAGGCAGTCCGTCGACGTGCACATCTCGACCGCCGTCTTGGTCTCGGCAGAGCAACGAGGCAGGAGCATGCCCATCAGCGCCCCGGGAGAAGCGTTGAGCTCGACGAGATCCGGCAGCGGTTCGGCGCACATGCTGCCGCCGGCGTCCGAGCCGCCGGCGTCCACGCTTCCACCGGCGTCCACGCCGCCGCCCGCGTCCCGGGGCAGGGGGGGACCGCCGTCCCGCGTACCCGAGTCCATCAGGAAGATGCCGCTATCCATGCCACGGTCGTCGTCGCCGCAGCCGAGGGCCAGCAAACACATCAGGGGAACAAGCTTCTTCATTGAGATCATCCTCACTTCCAGCGCGCCACCACCCTCGCGCGGGCGGAAGAATCCATGGACCGGCGTTCCGCACCAAGCTGAGCTGTGAGCTTTCACACGGGCATCCGCGATGAGCCGGCCTCCCGCGGGACGACCCGGGCCAGTGCGGAGGCGAGCCAGGCGGCGCGGGCGAAGCGCGCGGCCAGGAGCAGCAGCTGCCCCTCGAGGAGCACGAACCAGTCGGGCCCCTGGGCGAGGGTCGCGGCGGCGGCGAGCGCGTGGGCGCCGCCCATCCACGCCACGTACGCACCCGCGCGCCGCTCCCGCCAGCCTACGGCCAGGGCCTCCAGAGGAGGGCGCCCCGCGACGATCGCCGCGCGCGTCGTGTCGTGCCAGGCCGCGCCGAGGAAGGCGGCGGCGAGCGCCGGGAGCAGCAGCAGGCCGCCGCCGACGTCCGCCCAGCGCGGGTCGGGGTGCTCGCGGAAAGCCACCCACCAGAGCGCGGGCGCCGTCAAGGCGAGCGCGAGGACTGCGCCCATGGCGAGCGCCCAGAGGGCCGTCGCGCCCAGGGCATGGGGGACGCGAGCGAGCGCTCGCGCGAGGCGCCGGTGTGCCGGTGCAGGGCGCCGCATGGCTTCGAGCCACCAGAGCTGGAGGGGCAGCCCCAGGAGCCACCACACGATCGCCGCCCCGATCGTCGCGACGAGGCCGCGGGCGGCCCAGCCCTCGCTCAGGGCGTGGAGGGTTTCGACGAGGATCGCGCCGCTCATGAGCGCCCGGGGGCCATCGGCGTGTCCCCCCCATGCGCCGGTGAGCGCCGAGCTCCACGCCGAGGCGACGACGACCGCGAGGGAGGTCTGGGCGACGTGGACAGCGAAGGTCGCCGGTGCGCCCCGGCGCCAGAAGGTGCGGGCCGAGGGGGGGCTCTCGATCATGGCCCGATCGCTCCGAGGATGGTCTGGACGAGCGCGAGGATGCGGCCGAAGGGGGGCGGGCGTGGCCGCAGCGCGCGGGCGTCGTCGCGCCGGTCCGGATCCGTGAGGTTGTGCCGGTCGGGATCGACCCAGGCGCTCTCCCAGTGTCCGGGGGCCTCCACCCTCAGGACGCGCTGGTTCCCGGGCCACGGGTAACGACGACGGCCCGCGGGCCCTCGCAACTCCAGCGTCGAGGGCAGAGGTAGCCCCGCCAGGCGTTCGGCCTCCACCCGCGTTCGTCCGCCGGTGACGACCGGGGTGCCGACCCGCAGCGAGGCGAGGCTCCCCTCCATGAGGGCGGGCTGCAGGACCCGCCGGGACATCCAGCGCCCGTACTCGGCGTCGAAAGCGGCGAAGAGGTCGTCGGGGGTCGGGTGCGCGAAGCGTCCCCGGCGGGCGTAGCGGCCGAGGGCGCGACGCAGGCGCCGGCGCCCCCAGGTTCGGGCGATGGTTTCCAGGATGGCCGAGGTGCGGCCGTAGACCGAGCGCCCGTAGGCGTGGCCGCGGAACTCGTAGGCCGGGCGGCCCGGCGGTGGGGTGGGTGCGCCCTGCAAGGCGAAGCCTCGGCGCAGCTCGAAGCCGTCCACGTGCAACGGTCCGAGGGCCAGCCCCGAGCCGCCCTGGCCGTGACGCTCCGCGAGCAGGTCGCCCGTGGCCCACTCGGTGAGGCCCTCGTCGAGCATCGGCCAGCGAACCTCGTCGGTCGCGACGAGCCCCTGGAACCACTGGTGGGCCAGCTCGTGGGCGGTGACCTCTTCGTGAAAGAGGATCGGCGCGCCCGGCAGGCGTAGCCACGGCCCCGCGGTGACGAAGAGGGTGGGGTACTCCATCCCCGCGGCGCCCTCGGCGCCTCGGGGCGGCACGACGACGGTGAGCTGCGGGTAGGGGTAGGGTCCGAAGTGTCGCCCGTAGTGGGCCAAGCCCGCGAGAGTAAGCGCCTCGTGGGTCTC
>JALVDI010000365.1 GCA_027009115.1 Polyangiaceae bacterium
GTCGACGTCCCAGCGGCCCGCGATCGTCGAGCCCGCGTCCGCACGGAGCGCGGCGTCGAGGGCGGGCGCGAGCGGCGGGCATTCACCGGCCTCCTGAAGCACCTCCAGCAGCCCCCGCACGGCGTCCTTGGCCCGCCCGAGGGCGGCGTCCAGCTCGCCGCCAGCCCAGAGCAACTGCGCCTCGTGGGCCGCGTGGGCCGAAGCCGCCATGCGCGCCGCTGCGGACACCCGGGCATCCTCGGGAAGTCGACCGGCCAGGCGGCGCGCCTTCCAGTCCGCGCGCAACGAGGCGATCATAGGGGCTCCTGACGCGACGCGGGTTCCCGACGCGACGCAGGGCCCTGACGCGACGCAGGGGCCTGAGGGGTCCGCGGTTCCTGTCGCCCTCGCCGCGAACCGGCTCTCTCCATGGACGCCGGCTCGGGCTCCTGAGCCGCGCGGACCTCGACCTCACCGAGGGTCATGCTCCGTCGACCCTCGTCGCCGAAGGGCAGAGGCCTGCGCTCGCTGTCCAGGACACTGAAGTCGACGCGGAACGTCCCGAGCGGCACGTCCCTTGGCACGTAGATCTCCACCGGGTCGACGATGATCTGTCCAGGCTCCCACTCGTCGGTCCGAAAAGCCCCGTTGAGGGGGTAGTGATGCGCGTGGAAGTCGTGAAAACGGAGCCCGCCCGGCCCCACGAGATCGACGAAGAAGAACAGATCGTCTTCGATCCGATGGTCGACGCGGTAGTAGAACGTCATCGGCAAGGTCTGGTTGCGGCGCACCTCGGTCACCGGCAGGTCGTAGCCCAGGAACGTAAACCCAGGGTAGCGCGCGTCGACGCGATGCTGCATCGCGGGAACGCGTGTCCGAAGGTGCTGGGCGACGACGGACTCCCGTCGGTTCGTCGCCCGATGCCCCGCCATCCAAGAGCGCAACAGCACGCCCAGCCGCTGGGTTTGCTCCGGGTAGTCGTCGGCGACGTCCCGGGTCTCGTGCGGATCCGCCTGCAGATCGCTCAACCGCAGCCGGCCGTCCCGCAGCCACCAGATCAGCTTCCAGCGCCCAAGGCGAACCGCCTTCTGGTCGTAGGGGAAGAGCCCGTCCGGGAGCAGCTCCATGAACACCGGCCGCTCAGGCCAGCCATCCTCTTCGCCGAGCATCAAAGGCACCAAGCTGCGCCCGGGGATGCGCGGCCGCCCCGGCAAGTCCAGCAGATTGCGCACCGTCGGCGCGACATCCATCAGGCTGACGACCGCCGGAACCCGCCGTGGCGCAAGGCCAGGCCCGCGGACCATCAGCACGCTGCGCACCTCCTCCTCGAAGAGGGTCCGGCTGTGGCCGAGGTAGCCATGCTCCATGAACGCCTCGCCGTGGTCGCTCGCCAGGACGACCAGGGTGCGGCCGGAGAGACCGCGGGCGTCGAGGGCTTGAAGCATCCTCCGCACCTCACGGTCCGCCAGGGTGATCTCCGTGTCGTAGTGGTCCATCGGCCGGTCGCCGAAACGCGACGGAACGCCGTCGGGCAAGTACGGCAGATGCACGTTGAACAGGTGCACCCACAAGAAGAACGGGCGCCCCTCCTCCTCCAGGCGCTCGAGGGAGCGCAGCGCGCAGTCGACGGGAAAGTCGCGGGCCGGATCCCGCGGCTGCTCGACCTCGTCAAACCCCTGGAAGAAGTCGCGCACGCGGTGGAAGTAGTCCGTGCCGATGCACGCTCGGGTCCCGTAGCCGCTGCGCTTGGCGACCTCCGCCAGGAGATCGTTCTCGGGGCGCACCCCAGGGTAGAGGTACTCGGAACCGTATGCGATTTGCGACGGGTAGACTCCCATGAACATCGAGGGGATCGAGCGCACGGACCGCGACGAGGGCGCGACGACCGTCTCGAACACCACAGCGTCCTCGGCGAAGGCGTCGATGGCCGGAGAGGTGTCGCGCTCGTAGCCGTAGGTGCCCAGGTGATCTGGCCGAAGAGCGTCGATCGTGATCAGCAGGAGGTTGCGCCGCCGCAGCGACGCCGGCGGACGCCCGTAGTGTCCGTCGCCCTCGAGGTCCGCCAAGGTGGGCGAGCCGTCGCCCTCGAAACAGTCCGAGTCGATCCCATCGCCGGGCGGATCGTTCGCGCCCGGGTGCACGCTCGGATCGCCGTCGTCGCAGTCCCGTCCCCCAAAACCCGCCGGGAACCCATCGCCGTCCCGATCCGTCAGCTCCGCGTACAAGCGGACTAGCCGCGCGCCCTGAGCGCTCGCGCCCTCCACCAAGTGCCTCACCCGCTGGCGCCGCCCGTAGGTCTCGCCGGTCCACCCCAGAGCGAGGAGGGAGGCCGCCGCCAGCCACCAGCTCGCGCGGTGCCAGGCCGGCGACAGCCGTCGAACGAGCGCCGCCGCCACGAGGTAGACGCCCCCCACCCCGAGCGGCCAGAGATAGGGGAGCGGATCGAGCCCCTGCGTCCACTGGGCCAAGCGCGGCCCAAAGCGAAGCGCCAGGGCCCCTACCCCGCCGGTGAGGAGCCCTAGGGCGCTCAGGGAGGAGGCGAAGGGCCCAAGCCAAGGCGCCACCCGGCGCGTCACGGCGAAGACCCCGGCGGCGGCGACGATCGCGCCGAGGAGCACGAACGGCAAGGACGCAACGGAGGCCGCGTGGATCAGCGCGGCAGCGTGGAAGTGGGTCTCGAAAAAGGCGAGCGCGCGGTGCGCACCGTAGAGGAACGCGAGGGCGCCGGCAGCCAGGGAAAGCACGGCGGCAAATGCGTCCGGACGGCGCCTCGGCGAGAGCAGGCCCACGAGTCCGCGGCGCAGCCAG
>JALVDI010000366.1 GCA_027009115.1 Polyangiaceae bacterium
CCGGGTTCGTCGACTTCGCGCGCGCGATGCACGCTGCGCGCTCAAGCGTGCCGATCCAGGTCGGGTCGGTCATGCTCCCCGTCGACGCGGATGGAGAGCCCATTGCAGGCGATCGCGAACTTCGCTCGATCCTCGAACAGATGGACTTCTTGGTGCGCCATCAATACGACGGCAATATGCCTGTGTCCGAGTACCTCTCGTATCGCAACATACGGCAAATCGCTGGCGACAGAGTTGCGCGTTTGATGAGCGCCCATTCGGCGATGGAGGAGTTTGCAACCCGTCTTGGCTCAGCCCCTTCCCCGAGCCTTGGCATCACCGAGTGGAATCTCTTCCTCAACGCGAGCGCATGGCAGAGCAACCGAACCATCGCCGGGGCGGTGGTCGGCGGCGAGTTCCTCGTCCGAGCCATCGACGCTCAGCCAGCGCTTCCAATTACGGTGGCCACGCAGTTCTCCTTGCAGGGAGGCAACCTCTCGCTGATCCGTACGCAGACGAACTCGGCCGTCTCGCCCCTGGGGCGAGTCTTCGAAGGCCTCGCGGCCTGGGTCGGGAGCCGCCATCTCCCCGTCGAGGTCGAGTCTCCACAGGAGCGGGCCTACTCCCGGGATGTGCCCTACGTGGCCGCAGCCGCGGCACTCGCCGAAGATGGGTCGACGCTGCACGTAGCCCTCGTCAACAACGCCGAGCACGGGAGTGCGGCGCTGCACCTGGAGCTCGGAGGGACGAGGTGGAACACCCTACGCCTGCGACGGGTTGCCGGGGAGAGCTGTCAGGACAGCAACGAACGCAACCCGGACGCCGTTGTGCTGGAAGACCTCGGGGCGGAACCCTTTCGGACGGAACTGACCCTGCCGCCGTGCTCGGTGACCTTCGCCGACTACGCGCGCTGACGGCCTGTAGCGACCACAGGAGCTCACGAGCTCGTCCGACAAGAGGCGTCCTCGGCGCTGAAGCGCGCCCTACCGAGCCGCAACCGATCCCATGGCATCGGATCTGCGCTCACGCTTCGCCTTCGTTGTGGCGATGCCCGGGCGTCAATCGTCGACGAGGCGCCGAAGCCTCGGGTCGAGGGGCGGGCGACCGAGGCGCGACACGTAAAAGCGGGCGAGCCACTCGTTGCCGTACCCCAACTGAATCAGCGCGGCGTTCTCGAGGCGCTCGGGAGGCGCAGGCGCCAGATCGAGCGCCCGCCCCAAGGGAAGCAGCACCGCCTCCCGATACCCGGCGACCACCATCTCGCCGGCGAGCTCCCGGAGCCGCTCGGGGTCGTCGGCCACACGTACGTAACGCTGAGAGAGCTCGACCGCGCGCGACGGAGCGAGACCGCGCCGCTGCTCGTCCCGCCGAGCGAGGGCCTGAAAGCGCGCTGCGTGACCGAGACGCAGCCGTGGCTCCGCCTCGACCGCCTTGTCGTAGGCCGCCAAAGCCCCGTCGATGTCCCCGGCGTCGCGCCGAACCTCCCCGAGCTTCATCCAGGCGTAGAAGCTCTCGGGGTACGAGTGCGTCGCGTGCGTCCAGAGCGCGATGTCGTCGGTCCACGCGCCCTCGTAACGAACCGTGAGCAAGGCCAGCGCCACGACTGGAAGAGCCAGAACCGCGCGCCCACGGCGCCCCAAAGCATCCGCGACGGCGCCCAACCCGAATGCGAGCGGAAGCAGCGGCAGCGAAAGGTAACGGTCCTGTACCTCGAAGTAGAGCGGCCAGAGGTTCGAGACCGGCGCGACCAAGACCACGAAGGCCACGGCGACAAAGCGGCCGCGGTCGCCGCCCTTCCACAGCAGAAGCCCGAGCGCGACGGGGCCGAGAGCGTCCCACCAATGGAAGTCTGCGAGGACGCGGTGGATGGGATAGATGGGGCTCGTCGCCACCGGCAGCAACGCCGTCCCAAGGTGGTGGGTGATCGTCGAGGCCACGAGGGCGATCGGACCGATCCCTTCCGGCGCCGGCCGGATCATCTGGTTCGTGTGCCAAATCTCGACGACGAGCATCCCGAGGCCCGCGCCGACGACGAGCGCCGGGAGCTGTCCAATCAGCGCCGCTCTCAGCGGTTGCTTCCGGAGCAGGACGTCGCGGGCCGCGAGCAGCAGCGGCAGGGGCAAGGTCGTCGTCTTGGCGAGCGCCGCCGCCACGTAGGCCAGCCGCGACATCCACGCCGGCCTGTCCCAGTCGCCCGTCGAACGCTCGTGCGCGAGGATCGAACAGCTCGCGAAAAGGAGCGCCACGATCTCCTTGCGACCCGTCGCCCAGCTCACCGCCTCGACCTGAACCGGATGCAGCCCGTAGGCGAGGGTCGCCAAGAGCGCCGCCCCTCGACCCAGGCCCCAGGCGCGCATCACCCTGCGCACGAGGAGTAGCGCACCGCACCACAGCAGCAGCGAAACCGCGTGAATCACCGGCCCGTTAGGCCCGACGAAGGGAACGTCGAGCCAATAGCTCATCAGATGCAGCGGGTGGTAGGCCTCGAAGTGCGGCTCGCTCCAGATCCGCACCAGAGCGTCCCACGAGATCCGCTGGACGGGCTCGAAGTCGATCAGGAAACGCCGGTCGTCCCAGCTCGGGATCAATCCGTGGAGCACACCGCGCGCGAAGGTCAGCGCGGCCGCCGCGACGACGAGCAGGTCGTCGAGCCATGGTCGGCGCGGCGGCTCCTGGGCCGCAGACGGGTCGTCCTCGCTCACTGCCGAGTCGTAGCGCGCTCAGAATACGAGCGCGAGCCTCGACTGCACGGTCCACAGAAGCCGGTCGCTGAAGCCGCCGAACTCGCTCCTCAGGGCGTCGCCGGCGCGGAACCAGCCGAGCTCGGTGTCCCAGCGGCGCTCGTCGTCCTGTCCCCACTTGACGCGCAGGGCCAGGTCCACCTCGTACCCGATGAAGCAGTCGCCCTCGAAGAGGCCGCAGGCCGTGTCGGTGAAGTCGTCGCGAACGTTCTGGTAGACGGTGCCCAAGAGCTGCCGGGCCCATGCCACGAGAAAGGCACCATGCACCTCGACCCCCGGCAGCACCGTGTAGCGGACCTGAGGGAAGGCGTAGTGCGAGTTCCACACGCCACCCCGCGACCACAGCGGCCGGATCGCTTCGCCGAGGCCGATCGCCGTCTGCGTGGCGAGGGCGACCTGATACAGCAAGAGACCCACGTGGTGGTCCGGGTGCAGGGGCCGCGCGCGAAGACTCCGGCTCTCGAAGAGCTTGCCGTCACCGCTGGAGAACCCCCACTCGAGCGCCGCACCGAAGTGGTCGTCCTTCAAGACGCCCGCACGGAACGCACCGCCCCAGATGTTGGCGCTCGTCTGCCGGCAGATCCCCGTCTCGGCGTCGCAGCCCCCGGCGAGGGAGACCGTGTTGGTCCGTCCACGGATGTGGACGAGCTCCCCCTCGGTGTAGAAGCTCCGCGCACGACCGATGCCGTAGCGGAGCTTCCAGTAGAGGTCGAGGATGTGGATCCGCGACGCCTGGAACTGCCGTGGCAGGGGCCGCCCCAACAAACAAGGGCCCGCCCCGTCACAGGCCTCGTCGTTGCGCGGGCCTTCGGCCATGACCCCACCTCGGCGCTGCCACCGGTAGACGTAGTAGCCTCCGACGGTCAGCGCGTCGGTCGGCCTGGGCCCAAACTGCTCGTCTCGCCAGAGAAGCGCAAAGGGCATCTCGTTGACGTCGTTGGAAGAATCGACCCAGGTCTGGAAGGGCGCCGTGTTGCGCGCCGAGACGTTCTCGGTGATGGGCGTCGTCGTGATCGACGTGCCCCCGAACGCCGGGAGCGAGCCGTGGGAGTCGGGAGGATCGACCCCCGGCGAGACCGGGTCTTCGACGAGCTTGTCGTAGGCGATGGCGAAGATCAGCCGTTCGGGGCGTTCGATATGGGCACCGAAGGCGTTCGCGATGGCGAGGGGCTGCGTCGCGAACAAGATGCGGTCGAAGGTGGTGCCGAAGAGCGGATCGCCCCACTCGCCCAGACCGTTGCTGGCATTGGCGAGCAAGCCCATGCCCCACTGCGACGGCATGCGACCGACCCGGATCTGACCGAGGGGGATCGCGAGCTGAATCCAGGCGCGTTCGAGGCGAAAGGTGTCGGCGATGTCGAACCCTTCGTAGTCGGTCGCGCTCGGATCCGAGGCAAAAAGGGGCGTGCGCGTGAGGCGCGAGTTGTCGCCCCAGACGACGTTGTCGAGGCCGTCGATCTGCATGTAGAGAGCGGCGACGGGCTTGTCCGGGTCCCCGTAAGCCACGTAGGGCTCGAGGCGGAGGCGCTGAAAAGTGAAGAAGGCGTTGTCGTTTCCGTTGTAGACGCCCTCACGGTCGGTCGTCGGGACATTCCCGTGCCAATTGAAGCGCGTCCGGAAGTAGCCGTGCAGACCGTAGCTCAGCTGCGCCCGGCCGCTGGAAGCAGGCTCGTCCCGTTGCGCAAGGGTCGAGGGCGGACCGGGCGCGTCCGACCGTGAGCCGGAAACACGCGCCGAAGAGTCGGCGTCGAGGGAGGAGACCGTCGGCGCTCCCGAGGGACCCTCCATCGAAGCCGCGGCCCCCGCCGACGCGGACCTTTCGCGGGTCACCGCATCGGCGACCTCGCCATCCTCCGCACTCGCACCCGCGCCGTCCTCCGCACTCGCGGTCTCGTCCGCCGCACCCGCGCCGTCCGCCGCGCCCGCGGTCTCGTCCGCCGCACCCGCGGTCTCGTCCGCCGCACCCGCGGTCTCGTCCGCCGCGCCCGCGGTCTCGTCCGCCGCACCCGCGGTCTCGTCCGCCGCTTCACCCGCGGCGGCGCCGGAGCCCGCATCGACCGAGTCGGCGCGCTCGTTCGAACCGGCGTCCTCCGCATCGTCCGGCGGTCGGTGCTGTGCTGCCACCGCACCAACCCCAAACGCGCACAGCAGCGCTGCAGCACCCCAGCGTCCCATCACGTTCCCCTCTCGCTCACGCGGGAGGCGCCCCACCACGGACGCCTCCCGCCACACTCAGCTCACAGGTTCGGACAGGCCGGCGGGCTCTCCCGCAGCGGCGCCATGTTCACGATGGAGATCGTGTCGGCGAAGAGCGGCAAGCGCTCGCAGCTGATGACCTCCGGCTCAGCCTCGGCGCTCCGACGACCCCAGACCTCGACGAAGACGAACTCGCCGTCGTCGGCGACGGGAACGTTGGCCAGCGTGAAGATTCCGTCCGCGTGCGTCCACGGCTGGTCGCTCTTGGGGAAGTCGTCGCCGTCAAAGTAGCGGTAGTGCGGCTCCGGGCTGCGGGTCCCTTCGAGGATCTCGCTGCCGTCCTCGCGGAAGACGCGAACGACGGTCCCATAGACCGGGCTCTCGTCGCAGTCGAAGACGGTCCCGGCGATCAGCGCCGTGCCCGGCTGCTGGGTGAAGCCAAGCACGGTGGGGATGAGGTTGAGCGTGGCCTGCGAGACGCTGTTCCCCTCGACCTGGGTGGGGGACTCCGGGGCCGGCTCGTTGATCTGCACCGAACCGGCGATCTGCAACGAGGGCGAAGGACCGTCCTTGGGGAAGACCCGGTAAGCGTACCAGCCGCCGGCGGGCGCAGTCACCGACACGGTACCGTCCGCGGCGGTCACGAGGTCGGTCGATGGGTCGCAGCTGTCGCCGGCTACGGGCATGTTGTCGGCGTAGAACTTCACACAGAGGCCTTCGAGCACGTCGTCCGTGCGGAACTCCCGAATCCGGAGCGTGAAGTCCACGTTCTCTCCGCCCGCGGGCGCCGAAGTCATCCCGAAGCAGCTCATGTTCGCCGGCTGAGCGCTCGCGGGATCGATCGCGATGCCAGTCGGGTCCGTCGGATCGGCGCCGTCGCCGATCATGAGGACAGGGAGCTCGGTGCCCGTCGCCGCGTCCATCTCGCCAGCGTCCCTCTCGCCGGCATCCCTCGCCCCTGAATCCTCGACCGCCGCGTCCATGCCGGGGCCGTCGTCGTCTCCGCAGGCCAGGCCCGTCAGCGCCCCGAAGGCGAGTAGCCAAGTCCATCGATTCATCGTTCTTCTCCTACCGTTGCGCATCATCGGTTGTGCTCGGGCATCTCAGAACGCGAGCCCAGCGCGGAGACGGAAGAGCCCCATGGTGTTCATTCGGTTGCCCGCAGCGTCGTCCCAGGCTCGGCCCGGAACGAAGACGCCGCCCTCCAAGCCCGCCTCGATACCCATCTCGTGAGGAAGCGGGATGTGGAAGATCACCGCAGCGTCCACCTCGACGCCGAGGTCCCGGTTGCGCGGATCGCCGCCGCGGTACGACACGCTCCTCGACTCGGCCCGCTGCCGGTAGGGATCGACCAGAGCACTCGTGGCCCGAGCCCAGATCCATCCGAGGCGGAGGTCGAGCCAGGAAGTCGGTCGGATCTTGGTATAGTTGAAGAGGTACATGGCGTTCGAGACGCCACCATCCGTCGGCAAGAGCTGCGTGCCGGGGGAAGGGCGCGCGGCAAACTCCGGGTTGCGCGCCAAGGTCGCCGAACGCGCCGTCGACCACGCCATCACCTCCGGGAAGAGGATCAGCCCGATGCGATGGTCCGGGTGCATCGTGGACCGGCGCTGGACCCCGTCCTCCGTGTTCGCGTCGCCGGAGGTATAGCCTGCCTCGAGCACGACATCGATCAGATCCCCTTCACGACCGAGCTGCGCCGCCCACATCCACTGACGCACGTCGTGACGCTCGCGGGTCGTCGTACGGGTGAGGTTGGTGTCGCCGCGAATGTGCAGCCCCTCGAAGGCCGCGAAGAGGTTCCCGCCGCTCGGCTCGGCCCACTCCCAGCGCCCGTAGAGATCGAGCACCCACACGTCGAGGCCCTCTTCGATCGGCGAGCCGAGCGGGAGCCCGTTGGCGGTCTTGGCCCGCTGGCTTCGGTAGACGATATAGGCCCCCACGCCTTTGTCCTCGTCGCCGTAAAGGAGCGCCACGATCGCCTGCAGCGCCCGCTCCCCGTCGCGAAGCTGTGCGATGGGATCGTCGTAGACGAGGTCGCCCGCGAACACGAGGTTCAGGGGCACATCGCGCCCCGCCGGCCGGGTCAGGTAGAGGAGCCGGACGTTCCGGTTGCCGTAGCGGTAGTCGCCAAAGACCGGCTGGCGCGTTCCGTCGTTGGCGAGGAGGCCCAGCCCCCAGTGCGAGGGCTGAAGCCCTACGCGGAACATGCCGATGGGCGAGAGCCACTGCGCATACAACCAGCGCGGATCGATGCCGGAACGATCGAACGCGGTGGCTCCATCCCGCGGACGCGCGGCGGCATCTACGCCGACGGTCTCGTCGCCAAAGAGGACGCCGTCCGCCAGGTCGATCTGTCCAACGAGCTGAAAGGTGGGATCGAGCTCGACCTTGCCCGTGAGCCGGAGCCAGTTGGTGGCCCAAAGGTTCTGCCCGAGCTCCGCGGGATAGCCCGCGCGCGGCTGCGTCTGCAGCGGCAGATCGTTCATCAGGTGCAGCCGAAAGCGATACTCTCCGTGCAAGGACGCACGCACCCGAGGCGCTTCGTCGTCCACGGCTGCTTCCTGGGCCATGGTCGAGGCGGCCGAGGCGTCCGCCGCGGCAACCTCGGCTTCGGGCTCGCTCGCCGGGGCCTCCGAGGTGTCCGACGTATCTGTGCCCGACGTATCTGTGCCCGACGTATCTGTGCCCGACGTATCTGTGCCCGACGTGGCTGTGTCCGACGTGGCTGTGTCCGACGTGGCTGGGTCCGACGTGTCTGTGTCCGACGTCGGAGCGCCGTCCTGAGCGCGCGTCAACGCGGCCACGAGCGCGAGCCCCAACACCAAGCTCAACCGATATGCGTGCGACATGGATCCCGTCAGCGCGCGCGGGCGCGTTGGACCGCACCCTACCGCCCTCCCTTCGGCGATTTCAACGGCGGCGTCCGCCGGCGACGCCCAGGCCGAGCGTGGCCCGCCCTGCCCCCGACAGCCGGCAGTGCTAAAACGCACGCATGCCGCGCACCTGGATCGCCGCCGTCATGCTTGTGATCGCCTGCAGCGACGATCGCCGCGTGCCTTACACCCAGCGCGACGAGGTCCCGGCCCCGGAGCCCGAGCCTGCCCAGACCGCCGCGCCCGCGGAGGGCCGCACCCTCCCCGCCGGAACCCGGGAGGTCGCCATCGAGGGCGCCCCGCTACGGTCCGAAGCCGAGCTGCGCGCGGTGCTGCCCCTCGACCTCGACGACGACGGGGACCGAGACGTCGTGGGCGTGACCACGACTCCCGACGCGGTCCAGCTCGTCTATGCCCGGCGACAACGCGAGCACTTCGAGCTCCAGCGCCTCGCGAGCCTGCCGACGGAAGGCTGCGCCGTCGAGGACGCCCACCTAGCCTCGCCGAGCCCCGAACACATCGTCGCGCAGGCCACCCTTCGCTGCGAAGGCTCGCGCGTGTGGCAGGCGACGTGGGTGCTCAGCCGCGAAGGCCCGCCACGGGTCCTCGAAACGCTGTCCCGGCGACAGGGCAGCTTCTCGCTGAGCTTCGGTGACCTCGATGAGGACGGCCACGCAGACCTGCGGGCGATCACCACCGTCGGCGACGCGCCCTTCGAGCTGCACTTCCTGGACCGGCCCAGCGGGCTCGCGCGCACCCAGGACGAACCGCGCGCGTTCCTCGACGCGATGCGCGAGCGAGACCCAGTGCGGGGCATTCAAGCAGCCCGCGAGCTCTGTGCCGGCGAAGAGGCGGGCGTGCGGGTGGGGTCAGGCGCCTGGGGGCTGCCCTGCCCCGCGGAGCTCACCGGCGAGCTCGCGACAGCGGGCGTCGTCGCCGCGGTGCGGGAGGGTGCCCTCTTGCGCGCCATCGACGCGATCGGTGACCGCGCGCTCACCCCGCCGCTGCGCGAGGCCCTCAACGCGGCCGCGCGTCCCGGCGTCGTCATGGAGCGGGTCGCTCCCTTCGCAGGGACGCCAGGTCCTGCAACCGCCCACGTCGCCCTTCGGTTCGACGGCGAGGATCTGATCGTGCGCGGTGCGCTCGCCGAACGCTACGGTCCCGACGCCGAAGGGCTCCCGGCCGACGCCGCCGGCGCACCCGTGAGCGATCCGAGCGGCGCGCTCTTCGTCCAGGGTGTCGTGCAGACCTGTGCGGGCCTGGAGGTCACCTTGCTTCCAAGCGAGGAGTTGGGCCCAGGCGTGGGCTTCGCCGCCGGCCGCCAGGTGCCCGTCCCGATCGAGGCGACGGAGGACTGCCGAACCAACCCCATCGAAACGACTTGGCGCGTGCTCGGCTGGGCGCCTCAGGGCCTGTTGCTCGCGCACCCCGCGCCCAGCGCCCGGCTCGTCGTCCCCCTCACCGCCGACGGGCATCCGGCGGGCGCCCCCGTCCCTCTGGCCGACGACGCCCCGTCGCCGGCGCCGCTTCGGGGAGCCCGGACCACGCCGAGCGGCGACGTCTGGATCCTCGAGACGCCCCACGGCGTCCTACGCGTCACGCCCGCGGGCGCGGAGCTGTGGCGACCGCAGGGCTGGCCCGAGCACCGCCCGCTGGCCGCCGCTCTCTCCGAAGATGGCACGAAGGTGGCGGTCATCTTGGACGGCGCGGTGTCCCTGTTGCGTGTCACCGAAGCAAGCCGTCCGCCCGACAGTCCCCCTTGAGGATCATGCTCCGTACGAGCCGCCCGAAGCATCTGGCGAGGCGTGGACACACCCCGCAGCGGAAAGCCGCCATGTCGCGGTCCGCGGATTGAAGTCCGAGCGTCCCACTGCTAGAGCAGAACCCTCGCCGCCGCTCCGCGGCCTGCGCACACCCTCGGCCGCCATCCTCTCAGCTCAAGAATGCTCGACATTCCCTCGCCTCGCGGATGCGCCACCGGTCCCGCCCAGTCCACGGATCGATCGACGATCGCCCTTGAGATCTGCTCTAGAGCAGAACCCTCGCCGCCGCGTCGCGGCCTGTGCACACCCTCGGCCGCCATCCTCTTCCCCTCACCTTTGCTCGGCTCACCGACGCGGCATCGGTCGCACCCAGTCCACGGATCGACTGACGATGGTTCTTGAGATGTGCTCAACAGTCCGCCCCCGTGCCGTGATGGATCGCGGTCGCGAGGTTGCCCCCGAGTCATGCCGCCGGGGGAGGAGACCTTGAGGATTCTACGAGCGCGATGCGCCGCGCAGGGGCGTGCTCGCGGGCGTGACACCTACGCGGAGGTGTTGGGGCGAGCGGCGGTCGCCCGTCGCGGGGTGACGAGCTCTCAGAAACATCTCGCCCCGCTCTTGGCCGCGACGCTCACGTTGCTCCTCGCGTGCGGCGCGCGGCAGACCCCGCAGCCGACCCCGTGCATGTCCGACCGCGAGTGCCGGG
>JALVDI010000367.1 GCA_027009115.1 Polyangiaceae bacterium
GAGTGGTGGATCCCTTCGTCCCTCGAGGGAGCGGCGGACCGCATGGGGCTGTCCGAGGTCTTCCCCGGCCTCGCCGAGGACGACGAGGCGGCGTTCGACGAAGGCTCGTTCTTGTTCATGCCGACCACCACCGCGCACGCGAGCTTCGGAGAGGCTCGGGCCCTGCTCCAGACGATGGATGCGGCGATTGCGCAGATCCCCGAGGTCGATCGGGTCGTGGGCAAACTCGGCCGTGCCGACAGCGTGCTCGACCCCGCACCGATCAGCATGTTCGAGACGCTCGTGCTCTACGGTCCGGAGTACGGCGAGAACGAAGAGGGCGAGCGCGTGCGCCTGTGGCGCGACCACATCCGCAGCCCCGCGGACATCTGGCAGGAGATCGTCAAGGCGGCCCGGATACCGGGACTCACCGGAGCGCCAGTGCTCCAGCCCATCTCGACCCGCATCGTCATGCTCCAAAGCGGCATGCGTGGCCGGGTCGGGCTCAAGCTCCGCGGCCCGGACCTGCCAACCCTGGAGGCTTTTGGGCGAAGGCTCGAGGCGGCTCTCCGCGGCGTCGAGGCCCTCGAGGCCTCGACGGTCTTCGCCGAGCGCACCGTCGGCAAGCCCTACCTGGAGCTCGAGGTCGATCGCGAGGCCGCCGCCGCGTACGGACTCCAGGTGGCGGCCATCGAGAGGACCCTGGCGACGGCCATTGGCGGCCGGGTCGTGGGCCAGGCGCTCGAAGGGCGGGTTCGGCGCGACGTGCGCGTGCGGTTCATGCACGAGGAGCGCGACGACCCCGACGACCTCCTGCGGGTGCCGGTGGCGCTCCCCTCGGGCGGCACCGTGCCCCTCGGCCAAGTCGCGTCGCTGCGCTACGTCCGCGGCCCGCAGTTCATGCGCGCCGAGGACACGTTCCTGACCAGCTACCTGACCTTCGACCCCGCGGAGGGGGTGACCGCGGTCGAGGCGGTCGAGGCCGCCCGTACGCACCTGAACCAGCTCGTGGATTCGGGCGAACTGGAGGTGCCCGCCGGCGTCTCGTGGCGCTTCGCCGGGACCTACGAGAACCAACAGCGCGCAAGTCAGCGCTTGATGATCCTCGTCCCGATTGCGCTCCTGCTCGTGCTCTTGCTGCTCTACTTCCAGTTTCGCAGCGTCGCGGTGAGCCTCACGATCTTCGCGGGGGTCGCGGTCGCCATGGCCGGTGGCTTCACGCTCCTGTGGCTCTGGGGGCGGCCGGGGTTCCTGGATGTGGGAGACCTCGCGCAGGTCTTTCAGGTCGGCCCGGTACCGCTCACGGTAAAGGTCTGGGTGGGCTTCATCGCCCTCGTCGGGATCGCCGTCGACGACGGGGTCGTGATGGCGACCTACCTGAAGCAACGCTTCGCCGACCCTCCCCGTTCCGTCGGGGAGGTCCGAGCCAAGGTGCTCGAGGCGGGTCTCCGGCGCGTGCGCCCTTGCCTGATGACCACCGCGACCACCGTCATCGCGCTCTTGCCCGTGCTGACCGCGACCGGGCGTGGGAGCGACGTGATGCGACCGATGGCCCTGCCCGTCGTCGGCGGCATGACCGTCGAGCTGCTGACTCTCTTCGTGGTGCCCGTGCTGTGGGCGCTTCGTTGGGAGATCAAACTGCGGCGGCAAAACGCCGCGGACCGAACCTGAACGGCTCTTCGAGCCTTCTTTTCGAGGCCCTTCTCTTCAACCTTTCAACCCCAACGAGGAAAACCATGAAGCCCATCCACCGCATCGCCACCTTCCTGACCGCCGCGCTGCTCTCCGTCGGCTGCGGCCCCGAAGCTCGCGCCCAAGACGAGCTCGACGGCATCCTCCGACACTACGAGACCGCGCGGGCCGCCCTCGCGAACGACCAAGGGGCCCCGGTGCCCGCCGCCGCGCGTGAGATCGCCACCCTCGCCGGCCGCGCCACGGCCACCGGCGCGACTCAGCGGGATTTGCGCGCGCTCCGTGAGGCGGCTCAGCGCCTGGCGAGCACGTCCCCATCGGACCTGCCGGCGCTGCGTCGCGCCTTCGGCGAGGTGAGCCGGCGCGTCGTCGCGATCGTACGGCGCACGCCGGCGCTCGCTCGCCGCCTGCACCTCTTTCATTGCCCGATGGCCGAAGGCTACGGCGAGTGGGTGCAGCCGACCGAGGAGATTCAAAACCCGTACATGGGCCAGCGCATGCTGGCGTGCGGGACCCCCCGCGGCTGGGAGTGAGCGACCGCCGGCATCACGGAGGGCCGCGCCTGACGGCCGTCACCGACGGGTGCCTTCGAAGGTGCCCGTCACCTCGCCGCTCGTCGCGTCCTCCCGGAACGTCCCCATCCACATCCCGTCGCTGAGGGTTCCGACGCGCCCGGTGTTGGTGTCCACGTCGGTTCCCAAGGCACTGCCGGCGATGGTCAAGGTCCCGGGCGCGTCGATGCGCGACGCGAGCTCCGCTTCGAGGGCTGCGCCGGCGCTCATCAGCGCGTCGTCGCAGTAGCCCTCGAGCTCTGCGACCGTTACCGGCACAGGCACCGGAAAGATCAGCGCATCGATTTCGTTGTAGAGCCAGGTCGCGACGGTCATGCAGTCGACCCAGGTGGCGATCAGCTCCCCCGTCGAGGCGACGCCAAAGATGCCTGGCAGCAGGACCTCGCGGTAGATGTGCATCGCCAGCTCGCCGAAGTTCAGGTCGAAGCTGTGCTCGGGAATGAGCAGCGTCGCGCCATCGACGGTGCTCGTCTCCATGGCCGGCACGCTCATGAAGCCCGCGTCGGCCAAAGCGAAGGTCGCGACCTCGGAGCCTCCC
>JALVDI010000368.1 GCA_027009115.1 Polyangiaceae bacterium
CGTTTGCTGCTGCACTTGGACCGTGAGATGGGTCGGGGTGTAGGTGATGGTCCAGCGGTAGCGGGCGTTGTCTTCCCAGCCCGTGCCGCCGTAGGTCGTCGCCCGCGCGATCTCCGTCACCGCGCCGGTGGCGCTCGCGGAGTGGGCCCAGAAATCGCGGAACACGGTAGGGTCCGGGATGCCCGTGACTCGGCTGAGGGCCATGCCCTCCGTGCCAGGGGGCTGGTCGCGCTGCTTCCAGTCGATGAGGAGGTAGTCCGCCATCGGGTCGGACTGCTCGCCCGGATCGAAACCCAGTACGAACCCGACGAAGTCGTCGTCGCTGGCGGTTTCGACCGTCACATCGAACTGGTAGGTAAGGGCCTGGGCATCGGCCCCGATCAAGCCGATGGTGGGCGCGTTGGTGTTGCTGGTCTGGATCCCGCTCAGACCATCGGGGCTGATGATCCAGTTTGCGGAGGCCCCGGGGTAGCTCTGCTCGCTGATCCCGGTGAGGCTCGGTGGGTTGATGCAGGAGTAGCCTGCTTCGATTCCGCAGGCCGAGTCGCAGCCGTCGCCGCTGACCGTGTTCCCGTCGTCGCAAGCTTCGGCGGGCGGCTCGAAGCGTCCGTCGCCACAGACCTGGGCCGAGGCGATGGAGGATGCCGTGGCCAGAGAGAGAGAGAGCGCCAAGGTGCGCAGGGGGTGCGTCATGACTTGCCTCATCGAAGTGAGCCCGCTGCAGGATGGGAGCGGTGGGTCGAACCAGGGGGCAGAGCGAGCCGGCGACCGCCCATTGCAAGGATGGGACCGAGCGATTGCCGGAGGAGTTCCAGTTAGGCTGTCATATAACGCCGTGGGTGCGAGCCATCAATCGTGGGCCGCACCCCACGATCCGCCCTGGGGTCAGTCGCCCGTGGGAGGGATCTGCTGCCAGCGCAGCCCCCGCAGGGTGACCGAGGTCACCGCGCCGGCGAACACCCGCGCGCGGTACCAGCCGAGAGACACGGTCTGCTCGCCGATGCGACCGACCGCTGTGATGTCCACTGGGCCTTCGGGGATGTCCAGGGCCGCGTAGAGGCCGAGCAGGCTCGTGCCCACCATACGTCCCGTGTCCGGCAAGGGGTTGTCGGGGTTGTCGTTGAAGTAGGTCAGGACCTCGGCTTCGGGGAAGGTGCCGGCCTGGGCGAACTCGAGCCGTGTGTCCGAGCAGTCGTGGATCTCTCCGGCGACGACGCCGCTCGTCGAGCGGATGCCGTCGACGAGCCCGGCGGTGAGCGGGATCGAGGTCCAGTCCGAGCTCGAGAGGATGCGCGCGCGGTACTCGTAGCGCGCCACGCCCTGGAAGAGGGGGTCGGTTCGCAGGGTCTCGCATGCGTCGGCGGCGGGCGGGCCGGTTTCGAGGTCCGCGTTCTCCGCCTGCACGTTGTAGCTGTAGATATCGCGCCAGAAGTCCCGGTTGCCGGACGTCTTGATGATCAGGGGCGTCTCGCTGGGGATGTCCGGGATCGCGTAGAACCCGAGCAGGCGTGTCCCCGTTACCATATCGTTCTCGATCTCGTCCTCGGTTTCGGCGCAGGGATCGGCGGTCGAGGCCGTCGCGCTGCCGAGCAAGGCGCCGAGGGTGCCGTCGGGCCCTTCTTCGTAGACTTCAACAGTGATGTTGTCGGCGTCCGCGCCGTTGCCGAAGACGTCGACGACACCGTAGAAGGTCACCCTCTGGACCTCGCCGCGGGTACGGTAGCTCCCCTCCATCATGCAGCCGAGGTCGGGCGCCCCGTCGTTCCCCCCGGCGTCGCAGAAGTCGTCGTCGGGGTTGCGGGAGGTCTCTCCGGTGGCTTCGAGCTGGCTGCAACCGACCCGGTTGAGGTCGAAGGCGTCGGGCGTTCCGGGCGGTGGGGTGGCAGGCTCGGCGACGCACACACAGGCTGTTTCGAGCTCGCCTGCGCCGCAGCGAAGAGCGCCCAGGCAGGTGTCCGCAAAGAGCTCGTCGCCGACGACGCCGTTGTCCGAGACCGCGCCGTCGGCGTCGCCCCCGTCGGCGGTGGCGGCGTCCATGGGTCCTGTGCTGTCGTCGCCGCAGCCGGTCAGAGCGAGCACGAGGAGCGAAAAGAGAAGCGAACGTGTCATCTGAGCCTCCGTCGACGAGAGCCTAGTCCGTGAGCCCTCGCGATAGAAGGCCCTGAATCGCTCCCCGAAAGCTTTGACAGTCCCAGAGCCCCGGGCGATCCTTTCGCCATGGCGCTCATCGAGACCGAGGAAGCGGCCCGGCGGCTGGCGCGGGCCATTGCCAGCGACCTCTCGCTCTACAACGAAGACAAGATCGTCGAGGGGATCACGGGCGACAACCTCTTCGAGGTGCTCGCCGACGAGATCGAGGAAGGCCGCGCGCTCTTCAAGAGCCGTGTCGCGCCCGATCTCTACGCGAAGAACTTCTACGACCGGGCGATCATCGACATCCTCGTGCGCTCCAAGGGCCACGTCGCGTCCGTCATGTGGTGAGCGCCCCCTTCGGGAGTGATCCGCGCAGCGGCTCATGAGCGAGGAAGAGCGCTACGAGGTGAGGCCGGGCGAGGCCGGCGAGCGCCTCGACCGCTTCCTCGTGGCGCGCACGGGGCGCAGCCGCAGTGTGTTGCAGCGATGGCTGGCGGAGGGCCGCGTCGCGATCGATGGGGTGGTCGAGACCCGGTCGAAGGCGAAGGTTCGGGCCGCCGCGGTGGTCGCCTTGCGTCCGGCGCCCCCCCCCGTGAGCGCGGCGGTCCCACAGCCGATCGATCTGGAGGTGCTCCACGAGGACGAGCACCTGCTCGTCGTCGTCAAGGCGCCAGGGATGGTGGTGCATCCGGCGCCCGGGCACCCGGACGGGACCCTCGTCAACGCGTTGCTGCACCGCACCAGCTTCAGCGACGGGGGCGACCCGATGCGGCCGGGCATCGTCCATCGCCTCGACAAGGACACGAGCGGGGTCCTCGTCGTGGCGAGGACGGCCGCCGCCCGCGAAGGCCTCGTCGCGCTCTTCAAGGCGCACGACATCGAGCGCCGCTACGACGCGATCGTCCTCGGCGACCCGCCCGCGGAGCTCACCTTCGACACGCTCCACGGGCGGCACCCGGTCGATCGCAAGCGGTTCAGCTCGCGCGTGACCCGCGGCAAGCGTGCTGTGACGCATCTGAGAGTCAAGGAGCGCTTGCATGGCGCGGCCCTCGTTCGATGCCGTCTGGAGACGGGCCGCACGCATCAGATCCGCGTCCACCTCGCCGACGCGGGCATGCCGGTGCTTGGCGATCCGGTCTACGCGCGCACCCCGAGGGACCCGCGCCTTCGCGCCGCCCACCTCGCTCTCGGCCGCCAGGCGCTGCACGCGAGCGTCCTGGGCTTCGTGCACCCTGTGACCGGTGTACCGCTTCGCTTCGAGGCGCCGCTGCCGTCGGACTTCCGGGCAGCCCTGGAAGCGCTTCGGCGATGAGCGGGGCGGGCGCTCAGCCGGACCTCGCCCGCCGCTGTTCGAGCGCCGGGCCGAGGGTCAGGGCCACGATGGCCAGCAGCACCAGTCCCGCCCCGGCCAGCTGATAGCCGCTGGGCATGGGGACTCCCGCGAGTGCCGCGAGGAGCGCCGAAGCGCAGACGCCAGCGAGGATGCTGGACGAACGGTTCACCGGCACCGAGAAGGTGTTCTCGCTCTTGTCGAGGAACACCAGGGTTCCGAAGATGCCGGTGCCCTGGGAGAGCGCCCCGATGAGCACCGTCGGAAGGAAGGCCTCCGAGGGCAGATGCAGGAAGCCGTCTCGGATCGAGTCCATCCAGGGGCCCTCGCCGACGAGGGCGGCGACGATCAGCAAGACCACCGTCGCGGGGGTGGCGACGAGCTGCTCTTCGACGAAGTAGCGCAGCGTGGCTTCGCGATCGTCGGATTTGGCCAGGCGGCTCATGAAGCGCAGCCGCACGAAGTACGCGGCGAGATAGATCGCGATGTCGAGGGCGCAAGCGGCGGTGATGAGGTAGCCCCCGTCTTCGGAGAAGGCCACGACGAGCGAAGCCAAGCTCAGGGCAAGCCCGACCCAGGAGAACCAGCGGGTTCGGCGACCCGTCAGGGCGTCGACGAGGGGTGCCAGGATCAGCACGCCGCCGCGCATCAGGAGCATGACGAAGACGATGGACACACCGTCGAAGGTGTAGGCGAGGGTCGTGGTCGTGAGGATCGCCGAGGTGCACAAGCCCGAGAGCGCGGTCCATCGGGTCGGGGTCGGGAGCGAGCGGCCTGCGATGACGCGGTGGTGTGCGTACTTCCACCAGCCTGTCGCCGTGAGGAAGGCGAGCATCACCGCCAGGGACGTGAGGGTCGCGATGGGGAGCAAGGTCGGCCCCGGGAGCGGTTCGTCCAGCCCCGGATAGACGCCCTTCGAGAGCGCCTTCGTCAGCGCCGAGTAGGGGACGTAGCAGGCGAAATAACCAAAGGCGAAGAGCCAGATGGCGTGCGTTCCGCCGAGCTGGCGGGAGGGCTTGGCGCTCACGGCGGCATCCTACACCGTCAGGCGATGCCTTTTTGGAGCGGGCGCAACTTCGTCAGCAGGTCCCGCGCTCGGTCGATGGCGTCGCCCTCCGCGTCGTCCTCGAAGCGGTAGCTCAGCTTCATGTCGGGGGTGAGCGTCCAGGGACTCCGCGGCTGGCCCACGAGGGCGATGAGCTTCGCGGGATCCAGCGGCGTGTCCTGGCGGAGGTGCAGCGTCACCCGCTTGGACGTCGCCTGGCAGCCCAACACGCGGTAGTGCCGGAGCGCTGGGCGGAGCCTCATGACCCGCACGAGGTCCAGCGCCTGCCGCGGAGGTGGGCCGAAGCGATCCTCCATCTCGGCGGCGAGGTCTCCGATGGAGTCCTCGTCGGGCAGGGTCGCCAGGCGCTTGTAGAGCGATAGGCGCACCCCGACATCGTCGATGTAGTCGTCCGGGAGGTAGTGCTCCACGTCGACGGTGACCTCCGGGTCGATCTCCTGCTCCAACTCTTCGCCCCGGAGCTGCGCGACGGCTTCTTCGAGCATGTGCACGAAGAGGTCGAAGCCCACCAGCGCCACGTTGCCCGATTGCTCGGCGCCCAGCAGATCGCCAACCCCGCGCAGCTCCATGTCGAGGGAGGCGACCTGGAAGCCTGAGCCGAGCTCGGTAAAGCGCTCCAGGGCCTCGATGCGCTGCCGTGCCTCATCGCTCAGGGTGCTCGGTGGCGGCGTGATGAGGTAGCAGTACGCCCGCTCGCGGCTGCGCCCCACGCGCCCTCGGAGCTGGTAGAGCTGAGCGAGCCCGAACATGTCCGCGCGGTCGATGAGGATCGTGTTGGCGCGGGGGATGTCGAGGCCGCTCTCCACGATGGCCGTCGAGCAGAGCACGTCGAACTGCCCCTCGACGAAGTCCGTCATCGCCCGTTCGAGCTCCCGCTCCTTCATCTGGCCATGGGCGACGCCGATGCGCGCCTGGGGCAGCAGCTCCTGGATGCGGGTCGCGCGCTCGTAGAGGCCCTCGACGCGGTTGTAGACGAAGAAGACCTGCCCGCCCCGATCGAGCTCCCGGGCGATGGCCTCGCGGATGGTGTGGTCGTCCCAGCGACACGCAAAGGTGCGAACGGCCCGCCGATCGACGGGCGGGGTCGCGATGAGCGAGAGGCTCCGCAGCCCCCCGATCGCCATCTGGAGCGTCCGAGGGATCGGCGTGGCGCTCAAGGTGAGTACATCGACATCGGCGCGGAGCTGTTTGAGGCGCTCCTTGTGAACGACCCCGAACCGCTGCTCTTCGTCGACGACGAGCAACCCGAGATGGGCGAAGTGGACGTCCTTGGACAGCAGCCGGTGCGTGCCGATCACGACATCGACGGTGCCATCCTTGAGCCCCTTGAGGACCTCGGCGGCCTTCTCCTTGGAGACGAAGCGCGACAGCACCTCGATCCGGAGCGGGTAGGCCTCGAAACGTTGCCGGAAGCTCTGGAAGTGCTGCTGGGCGAGGACCGTGGTGGGGCAGAGCACGGCCACCTGCCGCCCGCTCATCGCCACTCGGAAGGCCCCTCGCATGGCGACCTCTGTCTTGCCGAAGCCGACGTCGCCACACACCAGGCGGTCCATTGGATGCTCCTGCTCCAGGTCCTCCAGCACGTCTTCGATCGCCTGCGCCTGGTCTGGCGTCTCCTCGAAGGGGAAGGTCGCTTCGAACTCGGCGTAGGCGCGGTCCGGCGGAGGGAGGGGCGGGCGTGACTTCGCCGCACGACGGGCGTAGAGCGCGAGCAGCTCGTCGGCCATCTGGCGGACGGCGGCGCGCACCTTGGCCTTCTTCTTGGCGAAGGTGGATCCGCCGAGCCGGTCGAGCTTGGGCTTGCTCCCTTCACCGGCGTACTTCTGGATCAGGTTCAGCCGCGTGATGGGCAGGAAGAGCTTGTCCTCCTTGGCGTACTCGATGACCAGGACTTCGACTTGGCGCGGGTCCTCGCCGCGCAGCCGCTCGAAGCTGCTCTGCTGAATGGCCTTGCGCTGGATGCCGCGGTAGACCCCGATGCCGTGATCGACGTGGACGACGTAGTCGCCCACCTTGAGCTCCCGCAGGTCTTCGAGGAAGGCCTGGGCGCGCTTGGCCCGCGCTCTTCGTCGCCGACTCCGTCGATGGCTCTTGGTGCCGAAGACCTCCGCTTCGGTGACGAGGACGGTGCCCTCGCTCGCCCAGGCAAAACCGTCGTGGAGTTGGCCGACGACCACCTGCGCCCGTCCTGTCGGGGGACGATCGAGCAGCTCGGGGTCGAAGGGCTGAGGCTTGCTGTCGACGGGGAGGTCGTAGCCTCGGAGCAACGAGACGAGGCGCTCGGCCTGGGTCTGGGTGCGGGCACTGAAGAAGACCCGGAGCCCGAGGTCGAGCCACGCCTTGGTGCGGGCCGCCAGCGGGGTCAGGCCGGAGGAAGCGCCGGCCTGGCGGCGCGCCTTCAGTTCGAGGGTCAGGGGCTTGTGGTCCTCGGCGCCCAGGTCGAGGAGCGCCTCCTCGGCGACGCTCTCGTAGAGCGATAGGGGCGTCTCGCTGCGGCTGGGCGCGCCCCCGACGGCGAGCCGGTGGAGCAGGATGCGCTGGCGCTCTTCCAGGCGGGCGAGGAGCTCTTCTTCGTCGAGGTAGAGGTCGTCGACCTCGAAGGCCGGCGCTCCGTCGGCGACCTTGGCCGCGCGATCCTCCAGGGCCCGGGTTCGCTCCAGCTCCACCGAGCGCGTGACCGAGGTCGGATCGAGGAGCACCGCCGGGGCAGTCTCCGGCACGTAGTCGAAGACCGTTTCGAGGCGCTCGTAGAACGCCGGCAAGAGCCCATCGAGGCCGTAGAACGAGCGCCCGCTCTCCAGGTCGTCGATGAGCGCGTTGCGTCGGCTCGTGGGCACGTTCGCGTCGTCGCAGAGATCGCGCACGCGGCCGACGGCCCGCTTGCGGTCGTCGCCACTGAGGACCGTGTCGCGGACGGGGTGGATGAAGAGGCGATCGACGGCTTCGAGGGTGCGCTGATTGTCCGGGTCGAAGCGTTTGATCGAGGCCACCAGCCAGTCGTCGAGCTCGATGCGCGCGGGGTTGCGCGCTTGAGGCGGAAAGACGTCCACGATGCCGCCGCGGACGGCGAAGGTGCCCGGATCTTCGACGACCGGGACGCGCAGGTAACCGCCGGCGGTGAGGAGCGCGACGAGGTCCTCGCGCTCGAGCTCCGTTTCGACCTCCACGAGGCGCGAGCGGGCTTCGACCGCCGCCCGGGGCGCAACCCGCCGGAGCAGCGCGGGCGCCGAGGCCACCAGGAAGCGCCAGGGGAGCCCGTGGGTCAGGTGGAAGAGCACCGCCAGGCGGTCCATGGCGGCTCGGCGGTCCGGCGCCACGTCGAGGAAGGGGGTGGTGTCGAGGGCAGGCAGGTAGAGCACCCCCTCGGGGACGAAGAACCGTAGGTCCTCGGCGAAGCGGCGCGCCTGGTCGCTGTCGCCGGTCAGGACCAGCGTCGGCCCCATCCGCGGCGCCATGGCGCCGAGGGTGCGGGCGGCGGCTCCCTGGGGGAGACCGGTCAGGTCCAGGCGCGGCGCGCTGAGGCGTTCGAGCAACTCGGCCAGGGTGAGGTCGCTGCGCGCGAGCGCCGCCTCGATGGCGCGGCCTTGTTCGGGAGAGATCACGGGGCGGGTTAAATGCGGCCAAAAGGGCGCGGGCGCCAGCCCTCGGGGCCGGGTCGGAGCGTCGATCGCGAGGGGCCGCTCAGGCGTACTGGATCAGCAGCACCAGCCCGAGGAGCAGGGCGGCCCAAAGCACGGTTGCGCTCGCGGTCCAGGGCTCGCCGAGGTGACCCCGGGGTGGGCGGTGGTGGTAGCCGACCAGGTAGAGGACGGCGTCGCGCGCGTCGAGGGCTCGCGTCCACGCCGCCTGCCGCGCCCAGCTCGCCAGGCCGTAGATCTCCCGGACGACCTTCGGCGCGAGCTTGCGGTAGGTCCAGTCGAAGTCGAGGTTGATCGCGTCGAGCTCCGGCGGGTAGACGCCGGCCTTCATCAGCACCACGAAGGCGAGGCCGGCGAAGAGCAGCAGCTCGAGCATCGTCAGGACGTGGGTGGTCTCGTAGGCGTGGTAGCCGGCGGCGACCTCGGGCGAAGGCAGCAGTGCGTAGAGCGGCTCGGGGAACAAGCCGATGCCGATGCAGAGGGCGGCGGCGATGCCCATGGCGACGAGCATGTGCTTGGGCGCCTCCTGGACACGCCAACCCTGGTCGTGGGCGAAGAAGGTGAAGAAGGGGACCTTGATGCCCGAGTGGTCGCACACGCCTGCGGATGCGAAGAGGAGGACACCAAAGATGATCGTCAGGTGCTCCTCGCCTACCGCGGAGACGATCATGGACTTGGTGACGAAGCCGCTGAGGCCAGGGAAGGCGCTGATGGCGAGGGCCCCGACGATGCAGAAGACCGTCGTCATGGGCATCGACTTGTGGAGGCCCCCGAGCTCCGAAGCCTTGATCGTCCCGGTTCGGTAGAGCACCGCTCCCATGCTCATCAGCAGCAGTCCCTTGTAGAGGATGTGGGCGAAGGCGTGGGCGGCCGCGCCGTTGATGGCGAGCTCCGTGCCGACGCCGACGCCGACCACCATGTAGCCGAGCTGGTTGTTCAGAGAGTAGGCCAGTACGCGCCGAAGGTCGTTCTCGATGACCGCGTAGAAGATCGGGAAAGCGGTCATCGCCGCGCCGATGGGGACGAGCAGCTCCGTGCCGGCGAAGCCACGGGCGAGCGCGTAGATCGCGAGCTTCGTCGTGAAGGAGGCGAGCACGACGGTGCCGCTCACCGTCGCTTCCGGGTAGGCGTCCTGCACCCAGTTGTGAAGGAAGGGGAAGGCGGCCTTGATGGCGAACGCCGCGAGGATCCAGGGGGCGCCGCTCGAAGCCGCGAGGCCGAGGTGGTCGAAGGCCAGCGAGTCCGTTTCGGAGTAGTGGAGCAGCGTGCCGGTGAGCAGGAGCACGCCCGAGCCCACCTGGATGATCAGGTAGCGCATGCCCACCCGGTAGCTCCGCTCGGCGCGGCGTTTGTCGACGACGCCGCGCTGCCAGATGAGGAACACCGAGCTGAGCGCGGTCAGCTCCCAGAAGACGAAGAGCGTGATCAGGTCGCCGGCGAAGGTCGCGGCGATGGCCGCGCCGGCGTACACGAGGGTCGCCACGTGTTCGAGGGCGCCCCGCACGTGCAGCGCGTAGATGCAGCACAGGACCGCCGCGATGTGGAATACGATGCCGAAGAGGCGGCTGAGGCGGTCGACGCGGACGACCTCCAGGGTGTAGTCGAAGAGAGTCGCCGTGGCGTGATGACCGAGCTCGAGGGCCAGGAGCTGGCCGAAGCTCAGCAAGGGGAGGAGCACGACGAGGGCGCTGCGGAGCCGACCTCTGACCAGCGGGACGAGCAGCGCCCCGAGGATCATGATCTCGCCGGGGAAGAGCTGGCCGAGCATGTCGAGGAAGGCGTTCATTCTTCCTCCTCGCGCGGCGCCTCGGGGCCTTCGGGGGTCGAGAGGTGCGCGCCGTCCCGGTCCGTGGGCGCCTCGCCGTAGTAGTCGTTGGGCCGCATCACCACTTTGCGAAGCTGCTTGGCCGTCATGACGAGCCCCACATAAGAGACGAAGCCGACCACGGCATAGAAGCCCGGCACGGCCTCGAGGTCGAAGTGGACGTGCTTGTGGCCAACGAAGTGGAAGACCACGTCGAAGGCGACGAGCCCGACGCACGTGG
>JALVDI010000369.1 GCA_027009115.1 Polyangiaceae bacterium
CCAGCAGCCGGCCGCCCTCGAGGTCGAACCGGTAGCGTCTCCCCGCGCCGTCCACCAGCGCGGCCAGTTGGGTCCCCTGATACTCGAGGGCGATGCGTACCCCATAGGCATTGCGCACCCCCACCAGCCGTCCCCCGGCATCGTACTCCAGCCAATGGATATCCCCCCGGGGATCGCTGCGGGTGAGCAGCCGTCCACTGAGGTCGTAGCGCTCCTCGCCGCCGTCGGGTAGCAGCAGGCGCAGCCCCACCAGGGCGCCGCTCTCGGGATCGACGATGGAGCGCAGCCGCTCACGGGCGTTGGCCGGCCCCCGCCACTCGATCTCCCCGGTGGTGAGCGCCGCCCAGTCCATGACGTTGGTGAAGCGCACCACCCGGCCGTCGTCACGGTGGGCCTCCAGCATCAGATAGGGCGAACTCTCCGCCAACATCCCCTCCTCCAGGGCCTGGCGGGTATCGGCGATGCCCGAGGAGAGGTGGGCGCCATAGCTGTGGGTCCAGCGGTCACCGGTGGCCCGGCTGTTGTAGTGGAAGACAAAGCGGATAGGCGCAGGGCCTCCCGCGGCATAGACCGGCTCGCGGTGGTACTTGTTGCCGGTGGCGAGGTTGATGGGGTTGGTGCCGCCGGTGGGGCAGCTGGGGCCGAGGTTGCGTTCCGGATCCGGGGTGTCGGGACGGGGGGTGCACCAGATCTCGGTGGGTGGTCGGCCCCAGGAGCTGTTCCACTCCTCCTGGACGGTGAAGTCGTAGGCCTCGGGGCAGGCCCGGGCGCTGTACATCCCGAGGTTCCAGCCGCCGCTGACGGTCCAGGTCCCTGGAGTTCGACAGTTAAAGGCGTAAGCCATTGTTTCGCTTAGAGTCGAGACGAAAACGCTCCACTACAACAGCGACAATTGCTGCGATGCGGCAGGCCTTTTTACCTGCAATGCACTGAACACCTCGGCCTGCTCGGCGCTGATCGTCGACACCCCGGTGACCGGGTCGGCCTGTGCAATACGGATGCAGTGATGTTGGATGCGTGTTAGCTGCTGTAGTGCCCGTTCCGGTGAGAGGCCGGTATCGGCCGATTTTAATCGGCTGCGCATCACCCGATGGAGGATCAGCGCCATGAAGCAGATCTGCGCATGGGCGCGGATACGCTCGGGCAGGCGGTGATACACGGGGCCGATCTCGATCTCCGACTTGAGTACCTTGAAGCCGCGCTCGATATCTGCGAGCGACTTGTAACGCTCAATCAGTTCCGCAGCTGGGAGGTCAGTGACATTGCTGACCAGCAACAGCTTGCCGTCCATCATTTCAGCGAGCGCCAGGGCCTTCTTGTCGATGTCATAGCGCAACACTTCGCTCTTCAGGTCGACCTTGATGATGCGTGACAGATGCGCCTCAGCCACCGCGTGATACAGGCGTGCCTTGGCGCCGCTGTCCGAGAGCGGGCGACCGCGGCGGCGCTCGCCCAGGTCTTGGGCATCGAGCTTCTCGACCCATTCGTCGGCCTGTTGCAGCAGCGCCTGGATGCGCTCGGCACGGCGCCCGGTTTGCACGCCAGCGGCCACTGGATCATGCGCCACGATCAGGCGCAGATCCCGCCAGGTTTGCTCCTCGATGACCTCCTCTGTGGCGCCCTTGCAGTGCGTACGGTGAAAGGGCCGTAGCTGCTCCAGAAACTCGTTGTAGCGCCTGCCGGGCACCGCGAGGATGAACTCCAGTGCCCGGCCGCTGGCCAATTGGATCTCTTTGAGCGATTCCAGGTTGTCCAGGCTGAGTAGCCCACGATCGGCAACCAGAATCAGCCGCCGAACGCTGGGGAAGCGCTCGAGCACCTTGCTCAGCGTCGGCAGCAGCGTCCGCGTTTCGGCCACGTTGCCATCAAAGACTTCGTGGTAGATGGGCACGCCCTCAGCGGTCTGCACCACGCCGAGCATGAACTGGCGAGCGATCACACCCTCCTTGGCCATGCCGAACTGGCGTACGTCGGACTCCATGGTGGAGGCGCCTTCGGCTCGGATCGTGGTCAGGTCATAAAACACCACTGAGAGGTCTCGATCGATCAGTGGACGCAGCAGCCCGGTGACAACACGATCCACAGCGTCCTGGTGCGCGACCAGCGCATCCATACTGCGCAGCAGTTGCTGGTGAGTGATCTTCTCCACCGGCATGTCCGGCAGCGCGACGGTCTGCAGCCAACGCAATACGCCCAGTTTCGATTCAGGATCACACAGCCGATTGAAGACCATCACTCGGACCAGCGCCTCCACGTCGATCTGATGACGGGTGCGTCGGAAGACCCGGCGCAACGCATTGAAGCCGAGCGTCTTCCACAGCTCATTGAGTGCCCAGACCGCACCGAGTGCCCTTGCAGACTCGAAGCTGACATCCGGTGTTGCGGCTTCGCCGAGCACAGGCTTTCGCCCTGTGGCTTTGAGTAGCCCATTGATGACGGCGTCTAGAGAGTCACCGACTTGGTCGACCCGACCCAACGTGGCCACCGTGCGCTTGCGGATGCGTCCTTGTTCATCACGAAACGACTCCACCAGCTGAACGTAACGTCGCGGACCCGAGGCGGTGATCTTGACATGCATGCCACCAAGATAGCAGCTATCTCGCGGTCGTCAATAAAAGCCAGATCGCCCCACGACGTGCCACCACAAGCATTTCGCGAAAAACACTCGTAAGTCCGCGAAAAACCTACACCCTACGGCTCCAAATCGGCTGAAAGTAGGGGCAAACTGTCGAACTCCGGGGGTATGGTTTTTCCAGACTGGATGATTG
>JALVDI010000370.1 GCA_027009115.1 Polyangiaceae bacterium
TGCCGCCCGAGCTGACGGACTTCACGGACGAACCACCGGAAGCTCGGGTTCAGCTCCGGAGCGCCCCCGGTGATGTCCACGGTCCCAATCGACGAGCGCTCGAGGGCTCGCAGACACAGCTCGAGGGTTGGCCGCGACATCACCTCGGTACGATCGGGACCCGCGTCCACGTGGCAATGACGACAGACCTGGTTGCAGAGGCGGCCGACGTTGACCTGGAGCACCCGCGGCACCGAGGCCTGCAGGCGACCCCCGACCGCGTCCTCGAACTCGCGAGCGAGCGGGAGCGCCCGAAGTCGAGCGCGCTGGTTCTCGGGGCTCGCGAGAGGATCGCGCCGCGACGAGAGGGTTGGTAGAGCGCGCGGCTTCACATCGAGATCTTCGTGGCGTGGTCCCGCATCTGCACGGCATGCACGAGGGAGGCCCCGGCGCGGATGGCCGCCGCGACGTGAACCGCCTCGGTCATCTGGTCGAGGTCCGCTCCCTTCTCGAGGGCGCCGTGGCTGTAGGCGTCGATGCAATACGGGCACTGCACGGCGTGCGCGACCGCCAGCGCGATCAGGGCCTTCTCGCGGGCGCTCAGGGCTCCCTCCTCGAAGACCGCCCCGTACCACTCGAAGAATTTGTCCGCGAGGGCACGCCGGTTCTCTCCGATCTGCCCAAACTTACCGAGGTCCTTTGGTGCGTAGTAGGTCTCGCTCATGGTCCCCGGTGTATGCGGGGCGCCGCGCCTCGTTACAAGGCTCCGCCCGAGGAAGGAGGAAGGGAGCGCGTAGCCGAGCGCCCCACGATCTCCGCGAGCTCGCCGCTTCCCGCGCGGCGCCTCCGAAGTGGGCAAGAGTGGGTAGGTAGGTTTTCAGAGGGCCAGGCGAGCCCTGAGGCCCTCGGCGCCCAGCGCGCGCAACGCTCGAACGCGCATGAGGAAGCGGCGGTAGTCCTTGTGAACGCGCGACCCGTCCGCGCGCCGCAGCTGAAAATCCGTGATGCGCGTGACCGTGAATCGCACCGCGGCCGCCAGCGCGAGCACGCCGAAAGCCGCGCGCTCCGCTTCCGTCAGCGGGCGCACCCGTTCGTAGGCGTCCAGTAGCGCCCGGGCCAGCTCCCAGTCGAGTTCCTCCCCGCAACACCACGCCAGCAGGGTCACGGCGAGGTCGTAAGCCAGCCAATCCTCGGCGGCGCTCTCCCAGTCGAGGACGCCGCGCAGCGTGTCGCCGCTCCAGAGGGCGTTGTCCCGAAACAGGTCCCCGTGGGTCACGCCACGAGGGAGACCCCTGGGCCAGGCGGCCTCCACCGCGTCCAGCGTCGCCGCGAGCTCTCCTCGGACGCTCCCCAGCTCCCCATCGGCGGGGATCGTCGTGAGCCGTCGCCGCACATCGGGTGGCCGAAAGCGGCCCTCTCGTCTCCAGCCGAAAGGAGCTGCGTGAACCTGCCCCAAGAACGTGCCGAGGGCCCGCAGGCGCGCGGCGCTCACGCCCCGCTGGCAGCTCATCCGCCCATCGACGACGGTGAAAGCTGCCGTCGGCTTGCCGTCGACCCGCACCGCCCCCGGTGGCGCGACGCCCAAGCGGCGAGGTACGGCCAAGCCTTCGGACCGAAGGTGGTCCAGGAGCGCCCACTCGTACGCGACACCGGCGACCTCTTGCTCCTCGTAGATCCGGAAAAACACCCGGCCTCGGGAACCTTCGAGAAAGAAATTCGAGTTCACGCTACCGGCCGCGACCGGCAGCACGCGGCGCAACTCGCCGATCGCATCGCCGAGACCCATGGCCGCAACGACCCGCGCCGCGTCCGCCGAGCTCAGTGGCGTGAACACCGCCATGGCCGCTTGGTATCAGCGATCGAAGAGGTCGGCGAACGCCCCCAGGCGACGGGGCAACGGGCGGCCTTCGCGCCGAGCCGCCCACAGAACCGTAGCGAGGTGGTCCACCGCCTCCTCCACCTCCACGGCGCGGTGTTCGGGGCCCGGCGCCCAGCCCTCGCCGTGGAGCCGAATCCGCGCGCCGGGCGCCGCCTCCAGCGCACCTCGTCCGGGCGCCGCGAAGACCACCGAGTCACCGCGCACCCAGGCTCGCCAGGGCCGTCGCACTCGGGGCACGGCCTGCTCCAAAGCGCCCCAGCACGCGAGCAGGTCGCCGAGATCGACCCCTAGGCCGGTCGCGTCCTCCTCGACCGCGCGGCGCAAGGCCTGTCGCTCGGACGCCGCCAGGGCCACGTAGCCCATGGTCAGTTCGGCGGCCGCCGCGGGATCACGAGCGGCTTCACGGAGGAGCCCCCGGAAGCGCTCGACGGTTCGGCGGCGGCGCCCGGGCCTGGCGGCGGCCAGCCCGGGACCTTCCGAATGAGGTTCGCGTCCGTTCACTCCCTCCTCATAACCCCCAGGGGCCGCGGGCGCAGCCAATTCGACACGCTTGACGGGCCGTCGGCGCAGTGTGTACGAGGGTCCTGGGGGGAGGTCCCTCGGCGGAAGCGACGAAAGCGCTGTGACTACCGAGACAACCGAGGACGAGTTCATCGAGGAGTACACGGGGCTGGTGCGCAGCATCGCCACGAAGGTCGCCGCTCGTTACGATCTCGACATCGATTTCGACGAGCTCCTGGCCGACGGATTCAAGGGACTCGTGGAGGCACGCTCCCGTTTCGATCCCAGCAAGGGAGTGCAGTTCAACACCTTCGCCTACTACCGGATCCGCGGGGCGATGCTCGACGGGGTCCGCCGGCAGGCGTTCCTCCCGCGCCGGGCCTATGAAAAGCTCCGGGCCGCCG
>JALVDI010000371.1 GCA_027009115.1 Polyangiaceae bacterium
CATGCGCAGCCGCCGGTCGAAGTGGACCCTCATCGGGTCGGGGCCGTCGGGGCCGGAGCGTTCGCCTTCGGGGTTGAGCGCGTAAGGGTCGCTCAGGACCGCTCGCACGCCCGGGTCCCGCCGGGCCTCCTCCAGGAGGTGGAGGATGCTCGCGACGGTCCCGCCGCTGAAACCGCCATGGCTCTCACCGGCGTAGAAGGCGACCTCGCCCAGCTCGGCGCCCTGCTCCTCCATCGCGCGGAACATCATCCACGTGCCCAGGTCGGAGGGGATCGAGTCGAAGCCGCAGCAGTGCACGATCCTGGCGCCCGTCTGCACGGCGCGGTCGTGGTGGGAGTCGATCATCCTCCGGATGAACGGCGTCTCGCCCGTCAGATCGCAGTAGTCCGTGCCCTCCTCGACGCAGGCCTCGACGAGTCCGGCGCCGTACTTGCCGTAAGGGCCGACGGTGGTGCAGACGACCTCGGTTTGCGACGCGATGGCCCGGAGCGACGGAACGTCGAAGCTGTCGCCGATCAGCAGCGGGAGATCGGCCGCCGGAGGGCAGAGACGCGCGAGCTCGGCGCGCACCCCTTCGAGCTTGGCCAGGTTGCGGCCCCCGAGGGCGAGCCGGAGATCCGTGTCGCCGTAGTGCTCCACGAGGTACTCGGCGACGAGGCGGCCGGTGAAGCCCGTCGCTCCCCAGAGGACGATGTCGAAGCGACGGGATCGATCACGGCGGCGAGGGAGCGCAGCATTCATGGGTGGGATCTGGCACGAACTGAGAGCCGAGTCACCGGGACGGAAGATCCCGATCGCTCGCGGCGGGCCCCCCGACCACACGAGGCGAGCTGCGAGAGCCCATCTCAAGAGCCCTCGCCGCCGCTGTGCGGCCTGCGCACGGCTTCTGCCTTCATCCTCTCAGCTCGAGAATGCGCGGCATTGCCTCGGCTCGCGGATGCGCCACCGGTCCCGCCCCGTCCAAGGATCGACCGACGATCGCTGTTGAGATGTGCTGTAGGCTCGGCGCCATGCGGTGGATCATCACGCTGGCTCTGGCCGCGGTGCTCGGCGCCTGCGGCGACGACGACGAAACCCGCGACGGCGGACGCGACGCGGCCACACCCCGGGACTCGGGGAGAACCGACGCGGCCCCCCCCCGCGATTCGGCGGCGAGCGACGCAGCGGCACCGGACGCGAGCTTTCCGCCGTCCATGTTCACGCCGCTGACCGTCCGCCCCGCGCCGGTTGGCGGCGGCTTCGTCAGCACGACCCACATCGTGCCGCTGCCGGCGGATCCGAGCCGCTTCCTCGTCTTTGACGCGGCCAGCGGCACGGTCACGCGGTGGGCCTGCGCCGCCGCCGGCTGCTCCGACGAGGAGACCTTGCTCGAGGACCGCACCCTGGCGCCGGTCACCGGGACGATCGTGGACTTCGACGACGACGGAGACGACGACGTGCTCGTCGCGGGCATCGGTCCGAACTTCGGCGGCTTGCCAGGGGACGTCGGAGCCGTCGAGCTGCTTCGCGCCGGCGCCGGAACTTGGACCCGCGAGCGCCTCCTGGATGAGACGAACCGCGCCGTTTGCGCCGAGCCGGGGGATCTGGACGGCGACGGCGACCTCGACGTGGTGGTCTGCGAGTTCGGCCAGACCACAGGCCGGCTGTCCTGGCTCGAGAACACCCCCGGGGGCATGATGCAGCACGTGCTGCACGATCGCACCGGCACGAGTCATGTGCGCCCCGTGGACGTCGACGACGACGGCGACCTGGACCTCATGGTTCTGATCTCCCAGCTCGAGGAGAACGTGCTGCTCTACCGCAACGACGGGACGGGGAGCTTCGGCATCGAGACCGTCTTCGACTACGCGGAGACCTACGCGGGCCTGAGCGACCTCGAGTCGGTGGACTACGACGGCGACGGCGACACCGACTTCGTCTTGGTCAACGGAGACGGCGTCGACGGACTGCCTCCGGGGGTATCTCCCGCCGACGTGCACGGGGTTGCCGTGCTCGAGAACGACGGTGCCGGCGTGTTCACCCACCACGACCTCATCCGGAACTGGGGCAGCTACACCGCCCGCCCCGGTGACGTGGACCTCGACGGCGACGTGGACCTGGTGGTCGTCAACGACCAGGACGACGCGATGTACTCCGGCGAGCGGCTGCCGGCGATGTGGCTGGAGAACCTCGGCGGCTTCTCCGTGAGGCGCCACCCGATCCCCGAAGCACCGATCCGCGCCGAAGCGCTGGGGGTCGGCGATGTCGACGGGGACGGGGACCTCGACATCCTCACCGGGCGCCTCTTCGTCGCACCGTCCATGCCCGGGATCCCTCTGGTGTTGCTGCGCAACGAGCTACGGTGATAGAGCAGCGCCATGCGTCCCTCCGCTATGCTCGCGCTCTGCCTCCTCCTCGCCTGCGGTGACGACGGGGGAGGCGGCGCAGACTCCGGCCGTCGGAGCGACGCGGCGACGGTCCGGGACGCGGCGACCTCCGACGCAGCCACCGGCGACGCAGCCACCGGCGACGCAGCCACCGGCGACGCGGCCGCTTCGGATGGTGGAGCGCTCCGCGACGCGACGACCGACACGGCCGCCGCCGACGCGGCGACTGGGGATGCGGCGATGTCTGGGGACGCGGCGATGTCCGGGGACGCGGCGGCTTCCGACGGAGGGCACGCCGCGGCCTGCGCCTTCAACCGGGACTGCCCCGAGACCGATCGCTGCGAGTGCGACGAGGCGACGGGCTGCTTCTGCGCCCCCGGGCCGCGCGG
>JALVDI010000372.1 GCA_027009115.1 Polyangiaceae bacterium
CAAGCGCCAGGGCTACGGCGTCGTCGAGAGCGAGCCTCCGCCCTTGCCGGACGACGTGCTCTCGCGCCTCAACCTCCTTGAGAACATCGAAGAGTCCGCCCACGATCGCTTGCGCTGGAACCTCGAACGCAGCGAGGTCCTCATGCGGGTCCTGCTCGGCGATGCCTGAGCTCATCCAAGGGAAGCGCTCCCAGCAAGCGTGGCCACGACGTCCCCTCTTCGATAAGCTCGCTCGCCCATGAGCTCGCCAAGACCACGAGACGGACGCCGCTGGGAACGGGCCGGCGTCGACCGAGTCCCCGCCTTCGTCGAGCGCTGGTCCCGCGGCGCCTTCTACGCCACGAGTGTCGTGCTCATCGCCGGGGTGGCGGGCCTCACCGCCCTGTGGCGGCCCGGCGCCTTCTTCTTCATCCCGGTCGGGCTCTTCGTCGCCCAGGGCATCGCCGACATCGTCCAGACTCGCCGCACCATCCTGCGGAACTTCCCCGTCCTCGGTCACCTGCGCTACTTCCTGGAGTCGATTCGGCCCGAGCTGCGGCAGTACTTCGTCGAGTCGGACTCCGAACAGACGCCGTTCTCGCGCCAGCAGCGCTCCATCGTCTACCAGCGGGCCAAGAACGTCATCGACACCGTCCCCTTCGGCACACTCTTCGATGTCTACGACGACGGCTACGAGTGGCTCGCGCAGTCGCTGGCGCCCACCCACCCGAGTCCGGAGGTCGCGCGGGTCATGGTGGGCGAAGGCCGCTGCACGCAACCCTACTCGTGTTCGATCTTCAACATCTCGGCCATGAGCTACGGCTCACTCTCGGCCGCGGCGATCCGCGCACTCAACATCGGCGCCCGGGAGGGCGGCTTCTTCCACAACACCGGCGAGGGAGGCATCAGCGCCCACCACCTCGAACCGGGGGGCGACCTCTGCTGGCAGATCGGCACCGGCTACTTCGGCTGCCGCACGCCCGACGGCAAGTTCGACCCCGAGATGTTCGCGGAGCGCGCACGTCACCCGCACGTCAAGATGATCGAGGTAAAGCTGAGCCAGGGGGCCAAACCCGGTCACGGCGGCATTCTCCCAGGCAAGAAGGTCACTCCCGAGATCGCCGCGATCCGCGGAGTCGAGGTCGGCCAGACGGTGCTCTCACCGGGCGCTCACAGCGCCTTCGAGGGCCCTCGTGGCCTCCTCGCTTTCGTCGCACGGCTTCGGGAGCTCTCCGGCGGCAAGCCCGTCGGTTTCAAGCTCTGCGTCGGCCATCCGACGGAGCTGCTGGGCATCGTCAAGGCGATGGTCGAGACGGGCCAAGTGCCGGACTTCATCACCGTGGACGGCTCCGAGGGGGGCACCGGCGCCGCGCCACCGGAGTTCTCCAACTCGGTCGGCATGCCCTTGGTCGACGGCCTCAACCTCGTCCACAACGCGCTGCGAGGCGTCCACCTGCGCGGCGAAGTCGTCCTCCTCTCGGCGGGCAAGATCACCACTGGCTTCCACATCGTCCGCCAGCTCGCCCTCGGCGCCGACGCCTGCAACTCCGCGCGGGGGATGATGTTCGCTCTGGGGTGCATCCAAGCGCTCAAGTGCAACACGAACAAATGCCCGGTGGGCGTCGCCACTCAGGACCCCAAGCTCATGCGCGGGCTCGTCGTCGAGGACAAGGCTTCCCGCGTCTCCAGCTTCCACCGCAAGACCATCCAGTCGGTGCTCGAGCTCATCGGCGCCGCAGGCCTTTCGCACCCGCAGGAGCTGCGCAGCCACCATGTGTTCCGACGCGTCTCGCCGACGGAGATCCGACACCTCGGCCAGGTCTACCCCTGGGTGCCCGAAGGCTGTCTCCTCGACGGGACCGCCCCCGCCCCCCTCGGCGAGTGGTGGGACCTCGCCAGCGCAGATTCCTTCAGCGCCTGCGCTCGGCTCCACTGACCTCATCGCCGCATTGCTCAGCGCCGGCGCTCGGCTCCACGGACCCCATCGCCCGTTGCACCGAAACCCTCCTTCGATCGATCCTCAGCGCATGTCCCTCGAGGTGAAGGAGCTCCGACCGGGAGTGGCCGCCGGCGCCGTGGACGTCGTGCTGGCCGATGAGCACGGCAACGAGAGGCTGGTGCGGGTCTCGGACGACGGCGTCGTCGAGCTCGCCGAAGGGATGCTCGTCCCCGTCTCCGACGAGGTCGAAGCGATGGCGCGCGCCGCCGTCGCCGCGCGGCCCCAGCTTGGCGGAGACACGGACGCCGGCACCGATCCGGACCACCTTTCGGCCAGCGCCGTAACGGGCGCCTTCGCCGCAATCCCCGACAGCGCGCGCATCAGCCGCCCGCACGTGGGCACCGGCGAGGTGGACCTCGCCGGGTGCGTCGACTCGACCCAGCGCGTGCTCCACGACGATCGCGCAGGCTCAGGCGAGGACGACTGACGAGCGACCACGCGGAGCGCCGCGGAGGAGCTCAGCGTGTGATCGTCAGGCTACGCACCAGGTCCTTCGGGCTCCGAGCGGCTCCGCGGGCGACGTCCACGTCGAGGACCTTGGCACGCACGAGCTTCAAAAGCTCGGCATCGAACGTGTGGGTGCCGTGCTCGTGGCTCGCGGCGTCGAGCACCTGCGGCAACGAGCGAAACCGCCCCGGTTCGCGAATGCAGTCGCGGACCGTACCCGTCGACCGAAGAACCTCCGTCACGAGCACGCGCTCGCGCCCACCCCCGCGCACGGGCAGCAGCTTCTGAGCCACCACGGCGCGCAGGGCGCTGGCGAGCCGGTCCCGCGCGGACGCCCGGTAGTCCGTCGGGTACATGTTGATCATCCGCTGCACCGCCGACATGACATCCGCCGCGTGCATCGTACAAACGACGAGGAGGCCGGTCTCGGCCGCGTTGAGGGCAAGCTCGAATTCCTCCGGGGTGCGTAGCTCGCCGATGAAGACAACGTCCGGATCTTCGCGGAGCGCCCCGACGATGCCCTCCGCGAAGGAGTCCACGTCGAGCCCCACCTCCCGCTGAGAGAAGGTGCTCAGCTCGTCGTCGAGGACAAACTCGATGGGCTCCTCGATGGTCACCACGTGCCGCCGCACCTTGCGGTTCAGGTAGGAAAGCATCGCCGCGATGGTCGTGGACTTCCCATTGCCGGTCGCGCCCGTGACCGCGATGAGGCCATGCTTCTCCAGGGCGATCTGCTTGACGACCGGCGGGATCCGCAAGGTCGCAAGATCCGGCACGGGGTCGGGAATGTGCCGAAGCACGATCGCCCGGCTGCCCTTCTGGTGGTAGATGTGAACGCGGAAGCGGCCGATCTCAGGGACATCGCAGCCGAACTCGCACTGCCGCCGCGTCAACCGCTCACGACCGGCGTGGGCCCAATCGGCGAAAGCCCGGGCGGCCGCGTCAATGTGGCCATGCCCCAAGGGAGAGTGCTCCAAGGGCACGATCTGCCCCTCGATTCGAACGATGGGAGGGACACCCACCCGCAGATGCAGGTCGGACGCGCCCGCGGCCAGCCCCCCTTGGAGGATGCGAGTGACCGTCGCCAGCTCGTCGACGCCGCCCTCGAGCTTCGTCACGGCGCTCACGCCCGCGCCTCCTCGGCGGACGACGAGAGCTCCCCCGGCTCGAAGAGCTCGCGGAGGGGCGTGCTAACCCCGAGGCCCGCGTCACCCAAGATCACCTGCACACCGCGGCGGGAGTCGAGCCCGACCACGAGCGGGGCCGCGAGGTTCACCGTGGCCCCGCGCCCGTCCGCCGGCACGTTGAGCACGACGGCCAACGCCGCCTCCTCCTCCAACCCGCTCTCGGCCAAGGCCCGGTCCACCGGGTAGTGCGGCGCCAAGAGCTGCAGGTCGCACACCAGAAGCCGGATCTCGGGCGCCTCCTGGGCGACGAGGGCGCGCAGCCCAATGGCCTCGCCGCCCGCCGGGGGATTGGCCAGCTCGCACAGCACCCAGCGCGTGAACCCCTCGAAGCCAAAGAGACCTTTGGGGAAGTGGAGCGCATCGTTGCGGCGACGGATAGCCTCGTGGGTCGGGCCCGAGAGCGCCGGCTCGCTCGCGCTCCGGTTGGCCGCCTGCACCTGCTCGAGGAGCTCCCCGCGAACGATGGGAACGCTCTTGAGCGCCCGGATCCCGATGCGCGCGCGGTTCGGACCCGTGGAGATCACCTCGACGACGATGTCGTCCCCGATGTGGATTCGTTCCCCCGCGCGCCGCGTCAGCGTCAGCATCGATTCACCCGTTCACCAAGCTGGGTCCAGGAAGCTGAGCGGCGATCTTCACGGCGGCCTGGTACGCGCCCTGCGCTTGCTCCAGCTCCAAGTAGGCGTCGACCGGGTCGGCGCCGACGAGCTCGCTCTGCCGCACCTCGGCGCGGTCCTTCATCCGGCCCACCACGCTCTGGGAAACCTCGAGCTGGTTCTGGCGCGCGCCGATCTCGCCTCGGGCGTGCACCACCTGGCCGTGAGCGGCGTCGAGGGTGTCGAGGCTGGCGCGGATCGTCGGTACGTCGTCCGTCTCGAGGGCGGTCGCCAGAGCGTCCAGGGAGGCGAACACGTCCACCCCGCCCCCAGCCCCCGAGAACACCTCGTCGCCGCGCACGCCGAGGGCCACACGGACCCCGGGGCTGACCTCCAGCTCCGGCACGTCCGAGCTGCCGCCGAACACCCCGGCAGCGTCGAAGGGCGGCGCGTCGTCCGGGTAGCCCGCGAACACGTAGCTCCCGGCGGCCTCCGTGTTGGCGAGGGAGTGAACGGTATCCCGCAAGCTCCTCACCTCGACGGCGATGTCGGCGCGCTCGCGAGCCGTCACCGTATCGCTCGCGGCTTGCACCGTTAGATCGCGGATACGGCGGAGCGCCTCGGCGACGTCGGCGAGGCTTCGATCGGCGGCGTCCAAGCGGTGGTTGCCCATGTCGATGCCGCGGGCGTAGGCGTCGGCTCGGGCGCTCTTGGAGCGCTCCCGGAGCGCCTGACTCATCGCGAGGGGATCCTCGCTCGGTTTGGTCACCTGACGTCCCGTGGCGGCGCGCTCCTGAGCGCTCGTCCAGGCGCTCTTGAGACGCGCGAGATTGGCCCGGTGCAGTTCGAACGTCCCCTTGTCACTCACCCGCATGGCATCACCGCTTGAGCCGCATGATGTCGCCGAGCATCTCGTCGGCGGTCTGAATCACTTTGAGCGAGGCCTGAAACCCGCGCTGAAACTGCATCAAGTCGACCATCGCCTCGTCGACGGACACCCCCGAGACGCCTTGCCGCAGAGCCTCGACTTGCTCGACGGCGGCGTCGGCGCCCTCCTGGCGCAAGGTCGCCTGCTGTACCTTCGTCGCCGCTTCTCCGACCAGGGCCGCGTAGCCCTCGACGGCGGTCGCCGTGCCCCCGAGGGCGAGGTCCTGCTCCGCGAGGTTCGTCAGATCGAGGGCGACGCGGTTGTCCCCCGGGAGCATGAGCGCGTCGGCCGCGGCGGCGACGGCGTCGGGGTTGCCTGCGATGGCCGCCGAAAGATCGAGGTTCATCGCCGCGCCCGGCACCGCGCCGGGCGGCACGAAGAGGTCCCGCCCACCGAGCCCGTCGAGGCCGATGCCGCTCCGGTGCGTGGTGTTGTACGCGGTCGCTATGTCGTAGGCCAGCTGGTCGAGGGCGCTCTGGGCGTCCCTCAGCGCCCCGTCGCGGGCGGCGAACATTCCGCCGATGGAGCCCCCGGCGAGGCTCAGGTCCACGAGCGCCCCCGCCTCTCGATGCTGAATCGACACGTCCCCGGTGCCCGGGTCCAGGGCCGATAGAAGCTCGTTGACCTCGCCGTCGGGACCGACGAGCACCCGCGACCCGTCGAGCAGGAGGTTCAGGGTGCCGTCGTCCTCCTCGATGGCCTTTACGGGCACACGGTCGGCCACCTCACGCACGAGTTGGTCGCGCCGGTCGCGAAGGTTGCCCGCCTCCTGCCCGTCGAGCTCGGCCTTCGCGATCTGCTCGCCCAGGTCGGCGATCTGATAGAGACGTTCGTTGACCTGCCCCACCTCGAAGGCGATGCGCTCGTTGATCTCGCCGCGCGCCCCGTCGAGATCCTCCGCGGTCTGCCGGAACACGTCGCCCAAGGACTGCGCGCGCGCCAAGACCTGCTCGCGCGCCGTCGGATCGCCAGGGTTCACCGAGAGATCGCCAAAGGCGCGGGTGAGGGCGTCGAGGGCCGCGCCGATGTCGGCGTCGCTGTCCGTAAAGACCTCGTCGAGGACGTTCAAGGAGCTGGCGCGCGCGCGACTCTCGCCAGCGGAGGAGCGGGCGCCGAGGAGGCGGCGCTCCAGGAAGGGGTCGATCACCCGTCGGGCACCCTTGGCGCGGCTCCCCAGGCCTGGCTGCGGGGGACCGTCGATCGACTCGAGGTTCGCCATGCGGCGCGTGTAGCCCAAGGAGCTCGCGTTCGTGGCGTTGTGCGACGCCGTCTGGGACGCGACCTGGTGCGCCATCATGCCGTTTCGGCCGACCGAGAGGATGCCGAAGAGGGTGCTCATGCGGCCCCGTGCCTCCTCCCGAGCTCCGCGGTGACCTCGACGTTGCCCTGCTTTCCGTAGACCGCCCCGCCATCGGAAGCCACGATGCCCCGAAGACAGCTGACGAGGTGATGCATCAGCTCGAGGTTGAGCTGCGCCTCGCGCGCAAAAGCGTCCCGAAGCTCCTGGGGCAAGCCCGCCTCTCGGAGCACCTCGAGGGCAGCGCGCTTCTCGTCCTGAATCGCGACCAGGGCGTCGACGTCGGCGCGGCGCGCGGCGTCGCGCTCGACCGCGAGGGCATCCCGAAAACGCGCGGCGGCCTCGGGCATCGGCGCCGGCACCGTGTCCGCCCCACTCATTCGAGCTCCTCCTTCAGCATCTGCTCGGCGATGGCGTCGGGGTCGACCTCGAAACTGCCGTCGGCGATGGCCGCGCGCAGACGCTCGACGCGTGCGGTGTCCGGCGTCTCCGGGGCGCGAGCGGCTGCGAGCTCGCGGGCCGCGCGCGACACCTCGACGCGCTCTCCCTTCGGTGGCTGCGAGCCGCTCTTGTCGGCGCGAGCGCGGGCCTTCGGGGACTGAACGTAGGCGGTTCGAATGCTGCCGGTAATCTTCACGGGCGGGCCTCCAGACTCGTCATCGGTCGATTCCGCTGGAGCCTTGAGAAGAATTCGTCACCGAAGCAATCGTCGTTTCCCCAATGTTTTCCGCATCATGCACACTCGGACCCACACGCGCGCTCAGCGGCAGCTCCCCAGGAGCGCCCTCTCGCGGCGCGAGTAGCTCGATGATCTCGATGCGGGCGAGGCCGCCACGCACGTCGTGCCCTCCCCGACGACCGTAACGGTTCCAGGTGCGGCGCTCGAGGTGCCGAGCGCCACCCACCCGGGCCTCCCATCCGTCGAAGACGACCTGCTCCACACGACCCTCCGCGTCGTAACGGATCGAGTGCACACGCTCGACCACCGCCATGTGGCCGGCGTGCCCGTCACGGCCCGCGCCTGTCAGAAGGAACGCCCGCTCGCCGCCCCGAATCGCGGCGTCGATGGCCTCGGCGCTCTCGCCAGTGGCGACGCGCCCCCAATCACGGCGGAGACGTCCGTCCATCGCATCGGCGGTCACGGCGTCCGGGTGAGGGTACCCCCACCCACGAGTGCGCGGCATGAGCGGCACCTGGAAGCCAGCCCGCCGAACCATCTCGAAAGCAAAGAGGTTGCACTTGTAGCGCCCCTGAAAACCCGCTGCGTCGCGAACGTTGAATCGCGCGATCCCCGCGGGGGTCTGCGTCTGGAAGTCGCTGGCGAGCTCGGTGCGCGTCAGGCGCCCCTCACGCCCCCAACGCGGAGCGCTCACCGGCGTGAGCATTTGCTGCGCGGTCGCCTGCAGCCGGCGCGTGGCCCCCGCGACTCGTTGCCCCGTCGCGGGCCCGAGCTCCAGGGGCGCGCGCGGGGTGCGAGGTGCGTCGAAATCCACCGGCGCCGTCGACGAAGCCTCGGCGCCCCGAACCCCGAAGGCGCGCTCGAGCTGCGGCGCCAAACCCAACCCGCCGGCCTCCGTCAAGTGCGAGGCCATCGCCTCGTCCATCATGTGGCCGTACATGCCGGCCCCGGGGCCCGCGCCGCCGGCCATGGCGTCGCCGGCGGTCTTGCGCATGATCTGCCAGAGCTTACGAACGAGCAGTGCCTCGAACTGCTTGGCTGCTTCCCGCGCCTGCTCGTCTCCGGAGCTCGCCTGGGCACGTTGCTGCAGCTGCGCGAGCTGCGCCGCCGCCACGGACCCGACGGTCATACTCGCCTCCCGCTGCTCATTGGACCTGCAGCTCCGCCTGGAGCGCGCCGGCAGTGCGAAGCGCCTGGAAGATCGCGACCAGGTCCCGAGGCGTGGCACCGAGCGCGTTGAGCGCCGTGACGACGTCGGCCAAGCTGGCCGTGTTGGGCACCTGCGCCAGGGCCCCCTGACGCACCTCTGCGCGGACCTCCGTCTGGGGGATCACCGCGGTCTCGCCACCCGCCAAGGCGTTTGGCTGGGACACCCCGAACCGTTCACTGATCTCGATCGAGAGCCCTCCCTGAGCGATCGCGACCTCGCGGATGCGCACGTCCGAACCAAGCACGACGGTGCCTGTCCGCTCGTCGATGACGACCCGGGCCGGAGCGTCGGGCTCCACATCGAGGACCTGAAGCTCGGCCAAGAGCCGCACGACATCGCCCCGATACTCCTCGGGCACCTGCACCCGGACCGCGCCGCTCGTGGGCGCACGGGCGGCCCCGTCTCCGAGATGCGCATTGATCGCCTCGACGATGCGCCGAGCGGTCACGAAGCTCGGCCGGCGCAAACCGAGCTCCAGCACGTCGCCGTCGAGCCCCGGCATCTCCACGGCGCGCTCGACGATCGCTCCCTCGGGCACCCGCCCAACGGTGACGTGGTTGACACTGACGCTGCTGCCGCTGCTGCCTCCGGCGGAGAAGCCTCCGATGAGCACGGGGCCCTGCGCGACAGCGTAGACCTCCCCATCGGCGCCGTAGAGCGGCGTCTGCACGAGGGTGCCTCCGAGCAGACTGCGGGCGTTGCCCATCGACGAGACGGTGACATCGATGCGCGTCCCTGGGTTGAGGTGAGGCTCGAGGGTCGCGGTGATCATCACCGCAGCGGCGTTCTTGGTCTGGATGGAGCCTGGATCGAGGCGTACCCCGAGGCGGCGGAGCATCGCGGCGGTGCTCTGCACCGTGAAGCGGGCCTGGCCGCTGTCGCCGGTTCCGTTGAGGCCGACGACGAGCCCGTAGCCGACCAGTTGGTTCTCTCGGACGCCGCGTACCTCGGTCAGATCACGGATCCGCGTAGCCTGCGCTGGGGCCGCGAACGCGAGGAGCGAAGACACAACGAAGATCGTGGACAAGTGGCGCATCAAAAAGGCCTCAGCTTCGCGATGATTCGACTGAGCCAGCCCTGGCGTTGGTTGTCGGTCAGGGCGCCACGGCCGGTGAACTCGATCTGAGCGTCGGCGACGAGGCTCGATCGGATGGAGTTGTCCGTCTCGATGTCCGCGGGGCGGATGACCCCCGACACGTAGACGTGCAGCTCCTCGTCGTTGATCATGATCACCTTGGTGCCTTCCACGAAGAGGTCCCCGTTGGGCAGTCGGCGCTTGACCCGCACCGCCACGGTGCCGCGCGCACGGGTTCCGCGACGCGTGTCGCCGTCACCGCTGAAGCCGTACTCGCTCATGACGCTCAGCAAGTTCGACGGATCGATGCCCGGATGTGCCCGGGTCAACGCGCCCATGAAGCCGAGGAAGCTCGGCATGCCGAAGCTGTGTTCGGCCTCGCGGTCCATGGAGGTGGTGGCGTCGCCCGAAGCACGGGCCGACTCGTCGATACGAATCGTGACGATGTCCCCAACGCGGCTCGCTCGGAAGTCCGCAAAGAGGCCGCGCGACGAGCTCGTCCAGAGCGAACCCGAAGAAACCGGCTCCGGGGCGTCCTCGTAGTCCCCTTCGCTGTAGTCGCGGTGGCGCTCCAGGTACGGTTCGATGTGCCGAGGCCCACACGCCACGGCCACCATCGCGGCCCCGAGCAGACCGAAGGTGGCCTTCATCGCACCACCATCACCGTGTCGGGGGCAACGACGCGGGCCATCAGGGTGCGTCCAGTCGCGGCGTTGTGGACGCGGATCACGTCCCCGACGCGGCCGGGCTGACGCGCCTC
>JALVDI010000373.1 GCA_027009115.1 Polyangiaceae bacterium
CGAAAGAGCGAGGCGCCAGACGCGCACGGCTTCCGGGTACTTGGCCTCGTCGAAATAGACCTGCCCGAGCTGGAAGTACACCTCCGGTGTCCACTCTCGGTCCTGTGGGAGAAGGTTCGGATCCTGGATGCGGGTGATGCCGTCCGGCATCCCATCGACGGTGTCCGGCAGACCGTTCTCGTTCCAGTCGTCGTACGCGAACGCAATACCCAGGTACTGAATGGCCTCGGGGCGGAGTTGGGAGCCTGCCTCGCCCGTGCGTCGCCGCTGATCGTCGGACCACTGCACGAGCATCCCGAAATGCTTGATCGCTTCGGGGTAGCGGCTGGCCCGATAGTACGCCCAGGCCACCTTGTAGAGCGCCAAGTTGTAGTTTCGGTCCTCCGGATCCTCGAGGATCTTCTTGTACGCCGCGATCGCCAGGTCGAGGGCGTGAGGGTCGGCGTAGTCGTCGAAGTGGTATTCGCCGATGCGGAACCACGTCTCGCTGAGGAACTGGGCGTCTTCCGAGATCGGTTCGCAATCCGCGTAAGGATCCGTAAAGACGCTCGCCGGCTCAGGCTCAGCGGCGGCACCGTCCAAGGTCAGCGAGGGATGCTCTGCTTCGCGCGCCTGCTCGTCCCCCTCCCCTTCGGCAGCAGCCTCTGCCGCAGCCTCGTTCGTGACGCGATCCGGGTCGTAACGATAATGATTGGCGCAAACGAGCGACAGCCAGGCGTCCCGCGCCTCTTCCGGCCGCCCCATCTCGTTCAGGCAATAGCCGATCAGGTAGTAGACGCCGTCCAGGCGGCGGTAGTTGGGGAAGTCCCGCACGAGGCGGCGGTAGAGCTCGATGGTCGGGTTGAAGTCGGGAGTCTCGGGAAGCTCCACGTCCTCCCCGGCATCCCGGCGCGCCTGAGCCTCGTCGTACTGACGCTGAAAGTCGATGGCGCTGCGCTCGTAATAGAGCTCGCCCAGGCGGAACATGGCATCGGGCGTGTACGTCGGGTCGTCGGGGTAACGGCGAATGAAGCGCTCGAACTGCCGAATCGCGCGCTCCCGAGCTTCGTCGAGGAGGCGCTCCTCCTCGCGGATCTGGCGCCCGTACCACTGGTCGCGACCGCGGCGCTGTCGCAGGTACTCGCGACGGAGCAACGAGACCACCGTGCCTCGGTAGGCCCCGCCGGTGTTGCTGTAACGCTCGACCTCCGCCTCCATCTCGCGCAGCGCCTGGATCTGTTCGGGGCTTGGCGGAGGCCGCTCGTCGACGATCCGTCGATCGGTCGTGTCGAGGAACGAGGGAAGCGGCACCTCGGCGGTGCGCGGCTGCTCGCGCGGAGGTTGAGCCGCATTGGCGTCTGCTCCCGCGGCCGCCTGCGCAGCGTCCGTGGCGGGCACGCTCTGGCCCTCTCCTTGGGGCTCATCCGTGGGCGCCTGCGCGAACGCGGCTGCCGGTACCAGGAGCAATCCAACCGTGAGCCAACGAGTCATTCGCCGCTCTCCTCGTCCCCAGGACGGCGCTCGTCCATGATGTCTCGGAACTCGTCGTCGAGCGACTGAAGCTCGCGCGAGCGGTCACGGGTCAGCATATCCACCCGCATTCGGTGCTCCTCACGGCGCGCCCAAGCAACGTCGATACGACCGACGTCCGCGCGGAGCACGAGATCGTAGAAGCGGTCGCGAACCTCGTTGAATTCGGCGTGGGTCACCGCGCCGACCACGTCCTCTGTCTCCCCCTCGAGGCCGGCGAGGGCCTCACGGTAGCCGACCAAGCGCTGCTGTTCCTCAGAGATGACCCGCCGCATGTCGGCGATCCGCTCTTCGACGACCCGATCGACCCGCGCGTCGTGGGCATCGAGCTGACTCTCGATCGCGGCGATGCGGCGGAAGAGGGGATCGGTGCGACTGTTGCCGCCCCCAAGTTGGTGCTCGCGCTCGACCAGCCGCGCATATTCCTGCCGAAGTCGGTCATCGCGCTGGTATCGGACGTCGCCCACGCCGACCTGAATCCGGGCGATCTCGATGAGCCGCCGGATCGCGTGGATCTCGTTGCGATACTGCTCGATGGCCGCGCGATGCTGCGCCAACTCGCTGCGCACCGCCTCGGGATCTCGCTGATCTTCCTCGGTCTGCGCGATGAACCGGTCCGTCGCGACGATCCGAGCGTCCATGCCCATGAGCTCGACCTCCAACGCGCTGAGCTCGCGTTGCAGGCGCCGGTAGCGACCGAGGAGGCGGTCGTCGCGGGAGATGAAGTCCTCCTCGTCGGTGGGCATCGCCGCAAGCGCCCGCTCGATGCGGCGGCGCTGCTCCCTGATCCGGGCCAGTTCCCCATCCCCCCCGGCGCTTTCTTCCATCCGCACGAGGCTACGCCTCACGCGCGCCAGTCGGTTGCGGAGGGCCGTCGTGCCTTCCCGATGGCGCCGCAGATCAGCGAAGATGCTGACCCGATTCGAAGCATGGATCGCGGCGTTGAGCCGCTCGATGAGATCGGCGGTCTCGCGCACCATGCGGCGAGCCTGGCTCAGGTCCGACAGCACTCGGAGGGCCCGCTCGAACTCTCCGCCCTCCATGTCCACCCAACGCCGAGCATTCTCCGGCAGAAAATGGTTGACGTCGAAGGTCTCCATGTTGGTGCGAACCAACTCGCGAAAGTACCCGAGAAGATCCGAATGATCCTCGCGCACCTGCTCGAGCTCGCGGTACACCGGTCCGAACTCGGCACGCACCTCCCGGAAAACCTCGTTGGCGTCGTCG